>JBDSGH010000211.1:0-3632 GCA_039919095.1 Sphingomicrobium sp.
TCGACCGCTCCCTCGACTGGGTGGATTGCGAAGTCCGCCGCCATCGGACGATCCTATCCATTCTGACTCAGCTTGTCGTGAGTGGTGCCGGATGCAGGAGTCGAACCCGCGACCTTCGGTTTACAAAACCGCTGCTCTACCAACTGAGCTAATCCGGCCCGCCAAAGCCAGCCACGCGAACCCGCATTTGCGTCACAGGACGCCGAAGGTCCAGCCTTCGCTGCGGGCGATATTGGGAGTCAGGCCCGGCGGAGCGAAAGCGCGCGGGTCGGTGGCCAGCGCGCGCATTCCCGCGGCCGTCACCAGCGCATCGGTCTGGTGGTCATTGGGCTCGAAGCGCAGGCGCGCTGGCTGGCTGCCGAGGCCGGCCAGCGCCTCGTTGAGCTCGGCGCGGCTTCGCAGCTTGCGGCCCGAGAGGCCGGCGCGGCGCAGGTAGATGCGGGTGTAGATCTCGACCACCGCGCTACCATTCTTCGGCAGCGGGTCCATCGGCCAGATCGCAACCCGGCCGTCGATCCGGTGGAGCAGGCGCATGCCCGAAAAACTGGCTTTGGCGACCTGCGCGGCGCCGATCGCATCGTAAGCGCTGGCAGTCTTGCGGCCACCCTGGGCGTTCAGGGCCTGGTCGCATTGGCGAAAGCGGACGAAGTCGGCCTTCACCCCGTCGGCGATGCCGAAGTAGAAATGCTTGCGGTGGGCCAGCTCGAGGAAGCTCGCCGCGCCGAGATCCTCGTCGAACGAGCGCTCCTCGACATAGGCCCAGAATTCGCGAGCGGTGGTCGGCACGCCGGGCTCGCCGGGCAGATACTCGCCGCGCTCGACGATCGGCGGGGCGAAGCTGAAATCGAACCCGAACAGGGTGGGCTCGTTTGCGGCGCGTTTCAGCAGCCAGTCGAGCACGTCCTGGCGCGACCAGACATGGCCCGGGCGAATGAGACGCGGAGCGTCCTCGCCGCGTGATTCGGCAATGGCAATGCCCTTGTGGCGCCGCCCTTTCGCGCCCGACCAGTCGATCGCGATGAAGCTGGTGAAGTTAGGGTCGCTCGCCAAACGCCAGCCGCTGTGTTTTCGACGACCGGTCCCACCACGCCCTCTCGATCACGCGCTCGATGCGCTCGCGGTCGGGGCTGCCGAACCGGACCAATACCGCCGGCCAACCGCGATAATGGTCGGTTTCCCAGAATGTCTCGGGGTCGGTCTCGATCAGGACTTCCTTGTCCTCGATCGGGCAGGCAACCGCGAAGCTGCCGGCTTCCCGGCCGGCGTAGACAAAGGCCTTGCCGCGGACCCTGACCGCCGGCCGCCCGTACGAGGTCGATTGCTCGGTGTCGCCCAGCGTCAGGGCAAAGGCCAGCACGCCTTCCCAGCTAACCAACGGCGAGTCCATTCACACCAGCGTTTGGTCGTCGTCATCCTCGGCCGGCGGCGCGCGGCGGATCCTCGGCGGCGGCAGCCGGGCAGGCGGCGCCTGATCGTCGGCCCATTGCTCGAGGATTCGCGCCGCCGCGTCGCGCCCGCCGAGCCCGAAGGCGAGCGCCGTGGCGACCGCGGCCGAGCCAAGGATCAGCCCGAACGCCATCATCACGATCTGGTCGGCCAGTCCCATGAAGGTCAGGCCGATCGCCGTGAACAAAGCGATGATCGCATATTTGACGATGGTCTGCGCGTAACCCGACTCGCCGGTCGAGCTGCCGACCAGCGAGGCGAGGATGCGGGCCAGGAACAGGCCGGCGACGATGATCACCGTGCCGAAGATCACCTTGCCGCCAAGCTCGGTGATCTGGAACAGCAGCGCCGCGACGCTGTCTCCGCCCAACTGCCGCGCCGCCTCGATCGCCGCGGCGAGCAGGATCGCGGTCATTGCAATCGCCCCGACCACCCGCGACGGATTGGAGTTCGGCGGCATGATCCCGAGCGCCCGAACACTGTCGTCGAAGCGCAGGCTGGGCAGAACGGTCTCGACCAGCGTCTTGACCCAGCGGCCGATGAGGAAGGCGATCGCCAGCCAGACCAGCGCCGCAAGCACGCGCGGGATCGCGAGCGCGATGCTGTTGAGCATCGCCGTCGCCGGATCGGAGATCGCCGAGATTTGCAGAATCTGGAGCGCCGCGATGGCGGCAAAGATGATGATCGTGGCCGAAACCGTCACTCCGACCGCCCGGGCGATCGAGCTTCTGGCCAGTGCCGTGCCTTCGCTCGCAACGCCGCTTTCGTCGACCGCCAGCGGCGGCTCGCCAATGCTGATCCCGGCGCGGCCGAGCAGCCGTTCAATGTTGAGCGCGCCCAGGGCCGCCTCGATCACGTGGCGGACGATCCGCGCCAGGATCAGGCCGGCGAAGAAGAACAGCCCCGCGCCAAGCAAGCGCGGCAGGAAGGCGAACACTTCGTTGGTCATTCGAGTGACCGGGGTGAGCACGCCCGACAGCCCGAGCGGCTGGAGCGCGGCGATCAGTCCGACCAGCCACACCAACCAGTAAGCCAGGCGGCCGAGCTCGACCCCGACCGACTGGCCGCCGGCCTGCGGGTGGCGCTTGAGGACCGGGACCCGGTCGATGCCCTTGGCCACCGCCCACTGCACCATCTTGGCGACGAAGTGAGTCACGACCAGGATCAGGATCGCGAAAATGACCCGCGGTCCCCATTCGATAATCTGGTCGCGCCAGTAAGCGGTCGGCGCGTCGTTCCGGTACATGTTCAATCCTCCGCTATGTGCCGTCCTGATCTTGGGCGCCTGAACTGCCCTTAGCGAGTTTCAGGCGCATCTCATCCCAATATGCAATCCGTTCCGCGACTTTCGCTTCGAAACCGCGGTTGGTCGGCTGGTAATAGGCTTGCGGCCCCATCTCCTCGGGCCAGTAATCGGCACCGGAAAAGCCCTCGTCGGCGTCATGATCGTAGGCATAACCCTGGCCGTAGCCGATATCCTTCATCAGCTTGGTCGGAGCGTTGAGGATGTGCGCCGGGGGCATCAGCGAACCGGTCTCCTTCGCGCTCCGCCAAGCGGATTTCTGCGCGACGTAGGTGGCGTTCGATTTGGGCGCGGTGGCGAGGTAGAGGCAGGCTTGGACGATCGCCAGCTCGCCTTCGGGCGACCCGAGAAAGTCGTAGCTGTCCTTCGCTGCGAGGCACTGGACCAGCGCCTGTGGGTCGGCCAGGCCGACGTCTTCGGAAGCGAAGCGGACCAGGCGCCGCAATAGGTAGAGCGGCTGCTCGCCGGCGACGAGCATTCGAGCAAGATAATACAATGCGGACTGCGGGTCGGATCCGCGCAGGCTTTTGTGCAGCGCGGAGATCAGATTGTAATGGCCCTCGCGGTCCTTGTCGTAGACCGCAACGCGGCGGTGCAGCAGCGCCGACAGGCCGGCCGGATCGAGCGGCTGGTCGAGATTGACGTCGAACAGCGTTTCGACCTGATTGAGCAGGAAGCGGCCGTCGCCGTCGGCGCTTGCAATCAGGGCGGCGCGCGCATCGTCGGTCACTGGCAGGCCGCGGCCGACCTCGGCTTCGGCGCGCTCGATCAGCGTTTCAAGCGCGCGATGGTCGAGGCGGCGCAGAATCAGCACCTGGCAGCGCGACAGCAAAGCCGCGTTCAATTCGAAGCTCGGATTCTCGGTGGTCGCTCCGACCAAGGT
>JBDSGH010000212.1:0-4302 GCA_039919095.1 Sphingomicrobium sp.
TTGGCCGAGCCTTTCCACGATGAGCCGAACGGGGTTTCGAGCGCGGCGCGCTGGGCGGTCAGGGTCGGCTGATATTGCCGGTCGCGCAGCGCGTCGGCGGCATCGACCAGGATCTGCGGGTCGGCCAGCAAGCCCTGGCGCACGATCCGGCTGCCGAGCAGCTCGGGCGCCGCGAACAGCAGGGCCGAGGCGGTCAGCGCCGCTCCGATGACGCCCCCGGCGACCGCCGGCATCAATGCGCTCTTGACCTCGCTCACTCTTCCCCCGGCTCCTTCTTGTGCTTCTTGTCTTTTTTCAATTCGGTGCGCGAAACCATGGCGATGTCCTGCGCCCGAAGATAGTCCGGAGTGCCTTGGGGAATCCCTTTCAGGGCCAGTTCGGCGCTGGCCAGCGCCTGCTTGGGCTCGCCTTCGAGGTTGCTCCGTTCGGCGGTCGCCAGCGCAGCCCGCGGCTCGTCGCCCTCGCGGTCGTAGATCACGCCCAATTGATACCACGCGAACGGGTTCTCATTGTCGCGATTGACCGCTGCCTTGAGGACCTGCTTGGCCTCGGCGAAATTTTCCGCTTTCTCGGTCGAAATCAGGGCGTGGCCGAGCATTGCCGCGATCAGCGGCTGGTTGTTGGTGCCAGCGACCGCCTCACGCAGCGGGGCGATCGCTTCGGCCGGCTTGCCCGATTCGAGCAGGACCTGGCCCTTGAGCTCGAGGAAATAGGGGTCGTGCGGCGCGGCGGTCAGCAGCGCCTCGGTCTCGGCCATCGCTTTGTCCGGATAAGCGGCCAGGTGATAGGCGTAGGCGCGGGCGTAATGGGCCGGGATGCTCTGGTCGCTCTCCGGATAGAGCGCGACCGCGCGTTTGCCGTCGACGAAGCCGATCAGCTTGGCCTTGACCCGCTGGAAGCGCGCTTCGAGCTTGGGATCGGGCGGCCGGTTCCACGCCGGGTCCTTCTGGTAGACTTGAATCAAGGCGGCGATGCGCTCGGTCGAAAGCGGGTGAGTGCGGTCGTAACTGTCCTTTTCTGCGACTGCGAGCCGGAACTCCAGATTCTGCAGCTTCTTGAAGAATTCGATGCTGCCCTTGCCGCTGACGCCAGCCGCCGAGAGATATTTGGCGCCGGCCGAATCGGCCGAGCTTTCCTGGGCGCGGGTGAAAGCGAGGAAACTGCCCATCGCGGCGCGCTGCCCGGCCATCATGATGCCCATTCCGGCATCGCCGGCGCCGGCGGCGATCGCCAGCGCGCCCAGCACCATGGTCGCGATGGTGATCCCGGTCGCCTGGCCGGCGCCGCTCGCCATGCGGATCGAATGGCCGCCGGCGACGTGGCCGAGCTCGTGCGCGATGACGCCCTGGAGCTGGTTGACGTTGTCCGCCGCGACCAGCAGGCCGGACTGGATATAGACCGTCTGGCCGGTGGCGACGAAGGCGTTGATCTCGGGATCGTTGAGCAACACCACGCTGGTCGACTTGGGGTCGAGCCCGGCGGCGAGAATCAGCGGGGTCGAGATGTCGCGGAACAGCTGTTCGGTCTCGCTGTCGCGCAAGACCGACTGGGCGGCGGCCGGCTGGGCGCCCGCGAAGGCCAGCGTCAACGCCAGCATCAGCAGGCGCCCGAAGCGGATCAGCGCGCGCCCGTTTTGGCCGGGAAGGGGGGTCATCGCGCCCCGCTTACCATTGTTGCTGCTGAACGGGCGATGAAAGCCATCCTTCCAGCGCCACCGCCCGCCAAAGCCGGCGCTACCCGAACGTCCGTTGCCACCACCCCCGGCGGGGCTCACCATCGTCGTCGGTCATGACCGAATCATCATCCGGCGTGAGCTTCGCAGCCGCCTGGCGCGGCGCGGGTTCGGAGCGCTGCGGAGCGGACGGCTCGCTGGCCGCCGCCGCGGTCTTGGAACGGCGCTTACGGACCGGCTTGACCGGATCGTCCGGGCCGGGCTCAGGCTCTGCCGTCGGCTCCGGCGCTTTCGCGACGGCCTTGACGGGGGCCTCGGCGGCCTTGCCCGCAGTCTCAGCGGTGGCGTCCGACTTGCGCGCCCGTGGTCGGCGCCGTGCAGTCGGTGCAGCCTCCTCGGCCGGCGGCTGGTCGGCCTGGGTAGCGGTGATCGGCGGCTCGTCCGCAACTGGCCGATCGACCATCGGCGACGATCCGGAGTCGATTTCGGCCTGATCCCCGCTATCCGCTGCGGACTTGCGTCCACGGCGGCGCTTGGGCCGCGCCCGCGGCGCCTCCTCGTCGAGCGGCTGATCGAACGCCGGCGCGTCGGAGCGGACATCGTCGCCTTCGTCGTCGGAGCGCATTGCAACCGCTTCGGTGCCGCTGTCCGACTGCTCGTCCTGGTCGGGCAGCTGGCCGTCGCGGCGTCCGCGTCCGCGTCCGCCACGGCGGCGGCGGCGGCGACGACGGCCGGGGCCTTCGCCTTCGTCGTCGCGGGCCGGTTCACGCTCGCGCTCGCGGCCACCGTCACGGTCGCGCTCACGCTCACGTTCTTTGGGTGCCGCGCGCTCGGGCTCGCCGGCGAGTTCCTCGGCGCCAACCAGCGCGCCTTCGATCTCGTCCTCGTCCTCGAACGCGTCATCGTCCTCGTCGTCGTCGATCGCCGCCGGCGGCGCTTCGAGCCGCTGCGGCGCGACCGGACGCGGTCCCGAGCTTTCGACGCTCATCCGTGCGCCCTCGAGACTTTCATCGATGATCACTTCGATCGACACGCCGTAGCGCTGCTCGATCTCGCCGACTTCGATCCGTTTCTTGTTGAGCAGGTAGATCGCCGCTTCGCGCCCGGCGCGAAGCATGATCTTGTCGCCGCGCCCGCGGGTCGCTTCGTCCTCGATCATCCGCAGCGCCGACAGGCCGGCCGACGACGCCGTGCGCATCAGCCCGGTGCCTTCGCAATGGGCGCACGGCCGGGTCGATGCCTCGAGCACGCCGGTGCGCAGCCGCTGGCGGCTCATTTCCATCAGCCCGAAGCTCGAGATACGCCCGACCTGGATCCGCGCGCGGTCGTTCTTGAGCGCGTCCTTCATCGCTTTCTCGACTTTGCGGACGTGGCCCGACTGTTCCATGTCGATGAAGTCGATCACGACCAGTCCGGCCATGTCCCGCAGGCGCAGCTGGCGCGCGATTTCGGCCGCGGCCTCGAGGTTGGTGGCGAACGCGGTCTGCTCGATATTATGCTCGCGGGTCGAGCGGCCGGAGTTGATGTCGATCGATACCAAAGCCTCGGTCGGGTTGATCACGAGGTAACCGCCCGACGGCAATTGCACGACCGGATGGTACATCGCCGACAATTGGTCCTCGGCGCCGTAGCGCTGGAACAACGGCGTGACGTCGGTGTGCAGCTTCACCCGGCGGACGTGGCTCGGCATCAGCAGCTTCATGAATCCGCGCGCCGCCTTGTAGCCATCCTCGCCCTCGACCAGCACTTCGTCGATGTCGCGGTGGTAGAGGTCGCGGATCGCGCGCTTGATCAGGTCGCTGTCGCGATAGATCAGCGCCGGCGCGCTGCTGCTCAGCGTGCGCTCGCGGATTTCGTCCCACAGCCGCGCGAGATAATCGAAATCGCGCTTGATCTCGACCTTGGTCCGCGACAGCCCGGCGGTGCGGACAATCAGCCCCATGACCGACGGCAAGTTGAGGTCGGCCATGATCGATTTGAGGCGCTTGCGGTCGGCGCCGTCGGAAATTTTGCGGCTGATCCCGCCACCATGGCTGGTGTTGGGCATCAGCACGCAATAGCGGCCGGCGAGCGACAGATAGGTGGTCAGCGCCGCGCCTTTGTTCGAACGCTCTTCCTTGACTACCTGGACCAAAAGCACCTGGCGGCGCTGGATGACATCCTGGATCTTGTAGCGGCGGCGCAGCGCTTCGCGGCGCTTGCGCAGTTCGTCGGCGGCGGATTCATCGACCGGCGAGCGGTTGGAGCCGGTCCCGGCCTCGACCGCTTCCTCGTCGCCGTCACCATTCTCGTGGCCGTCGTCGCCATGGTTGTCGTCGCCATGGCCATCGTCGCCGTCATCGCCGCGGTGCTTGGCCTGGCGGTCCTCGGCATCATATTCGGCGGAGCGCAGGCGCTCTTCCTCGGCGGCGTGTTCGGCTTCCTCGCGCAACAAGGCGTCGCGGTCGGATTTCGGGATCTGGTAATAATCCGGATGGATCTCGGAAAAGGCGAGGAAACCGTGACGGTTGCCCCCGTAATCGATGAACGCCGCCTGGAGCGACGGTTCGACCCGGGTTACCTTGGCGAGATAGATATTACCTTTGAGCTGCTTGTGCTCGGCGGACTCGAAGTCAAACTCCTCGATCCGG
>JBDSGH010000213.1:0-3321 GCA_039919095.1 Sphingomicrobium sp.
TGCCGTACGCGATGGAGCGAATCGAGGACGCGCTGCGCAACTGCGACCTGTTCGTGTCGATCGGCACCTCGGGCGCGGTCTATCCCGCCGCAGGCTTCGTCCAGACCGCGCGCCATTGCGGGGCGCAAACGCTTGAGCTCAACCTCGAGCCGAGCCAGGGCAGCCTGTTCTTTCATGAGAGCCGGATCGGGAGGGCGGGGGAGCTGGTGCCGGCTTGGGTGAATAGCCTGCTCGCCTAGTCACTCCGACCACTCCAGTCCAATGTCGCGGTAGAGCGAACGGTCTTCGTCCCAGCGGGGATTCACTTTGACGTGCAGGAACAAGTGGACTTTGCGGCCGAGGTGCTCGGAGATTTGCTCGCGGGCCGCCTGGCCGATGCTTTTGAGGCGTGAGCCGCCCTTGCCCAGCACGATCGCCTTCTGGCTGTCGCGGTCGACCAGGATCTGCTGGTGGATGACGGTCGAGCCGTCCTTGCGGTCTTCCCATTTCTCGGTTTCGATCGCCGACGAGTAAGGCAGTTCGGCGTGGAGCTGCTGGTAGATCTGCTCGCGGGTCAGTTCGGCCGCGACCATGCGATCGGTCGCGTCGGACAGTTGGTCGGCGGGAAAGTGCCACGGCGCTTCGGGCGTAGTGTCGGCGAGCGCGCGCTTCAGATCGGCAACGCCGTCGCCAGTGGTCGCCGAGACCATGAACAATTGCTGCGGGTTGAGCCGCTCGGACAATTGGGTGGCGAGGATCAGCAAATCCTTCTTGCGCGCGATGTCGACCTTGTTGAGCACGATCATCAGCGGCTGGGGATTGCCGGTCAGGCTGGCGAGCATGGTTTCGACCCGTTCGCCGAGCTTGGCCGCGGCGTCGATCACCAGCAGCACCCGGTCGGCCCCTTCGGCACCGGCCCAGGCGGCGGCGACCATTGCCCGGTCGAGCCGGCGGCGCGGCGCGAAAATGCCCGGCGTGTCGACCAACAGGATCTGCGCCTCGCCCTCGATCGCAATGCCCATCAGCCGCGCCCGGGTGGTCTGCGCCTTGGCGCTGACGATCGCGACCTTCTGCCCGACAAGGGCATTGACCAGGGTCGACTTGCCCGCGTTGGGGGCACCGATCACGGCGACGAAGCCGCAGCGCTGAGTCATTGCAATTGCTCCAATAGTGCGGCGGCTGCAGCGGTTTCGGCTTCCTGCTTGCTCGACCCTTCGGCGGTCGCTTCGCCGGCCGCACCGAGCGAGACGCGGACGGTGAAGCGCGGGTTGTGGTGGGCCCCGCTGCGGCTGACGATTTCGTAGGCCGGAGTCTTGAGGCGGCGCGCGGCCGCCAGTTCCTGGAGCGCCGACTTGGCGTGGACCGGCGCGCGCGCCTGGCCGTCGAGGTGCGGCGCCCAGGCGCGACGGACGAACGCGTCGGCGCTGTCGATCCCGCCGTCGACCAGCAATGCGCCGATCAACGCCTCGACCACGTCGCCGACGACATTGTCGCTGTCGCTGGCGCCGTCGTCGCGAGCCTGCTTGCCGAGCCGGATGAGGTTTGCCAGGCCGAGCTCGCGGCCGATCGCGGCGCAGGTTTCGCGCGCCACCAGCACATTGTAGCGGCGCGACAGCTGGCCTTCGGGCTCGGTCGGAAAGCGCTCGTAAAGCCAGCGCCCGATGATCAGCCCGAGCACCCGGTCGCCGAGGAATTCGAGCCGCTCATAGCTGTCGCGACTAAGGCTCGAATGGGTCAAAGCGCGCTCGAACAAGGCAAGGTCGCGGGGCTCGTGGCCAAGCTGCCCGGCGACGAACTTGGCAATCGCGCCGCTCACTGCGGGTCGCCGGTGTAGCCATTGCCGATGCGCTCGCTGCGCAGCGCGGTGAACCAGGTCCAGGGCTTGGCGTAAGAGACGCTGCCGTCGGTCGACCAGAAGGTAACCAGCGCCGGGCCGATCAAATTCTCGACCGGGACGAAGCCGATCCCGCCCTCGGCCGGGGAAAAGCGGCTGTCGAGGCTGTCGTCGCGGTTGTCGCCCATCATGAAGACGTGGCCGGCGGGGACCTTGACCGCCGCGAAGTCGTCGGCGCGGGGGTTGTCGACCTGGTCGAGCACGACATAGCTCGGCCCGTTCGGCAGGGTCTCGCGATAGGCCGGGTAGAGACAATGGTCCTGGCTGTTGCCGAGGCTGACGATCGACGGCGAGGCCGGGGGCACCACCTTGCACGGGCTGTTGGCGCTGATCGGCATTGCGAACGGCCGGATTTCCTGGCGCGGCAGCGGATGGCCGTTGAGGATCAGCATGCCGCCGGTCACTTCGACGGTGTCGCCGGGCAGGCCGATCACGCGCTTGACGAAGTCCTCGTCGGTGCCGGGCGCGCGGAACACCGCAACGTCGCCGCGGTGAGGCAGCCCGGCCGGGATGCGCCCCGCGATCGGCGGGAACGACCAGGGGAAGCTGTAGCGCGAATAGCCGTAGGGCCATTTGGCGACCAGCAGATAGTCGCCGATGTACAAGGTCGGCAGCATCGATCCCGAAGGGATGTTGAACGGGGCGACGACGAAGCTCCTGAATGCCCAGGCGGCAAGCGCCATCAGCAGCAGGAACCGGATGAGGCCGCCGGTCTTGATTGCAGGGGCCGGCGCGGCGCTCGAAGTTTTGGGGTCGGTCAAAGCCATTGGCCGGCTTCTTTCGGGCTGCGGCGAGCGCGTCAAGCGAGCCGTCGCGCCGGAATGGCGTTGCGGGCTGGCAAAATGAGGGGCGCCGACTATGAGGCGCTTGCATGGCGGACGAGCATTGGCAGGCGATCGAATCCCACGGCCTGAGGCCGCTCGAAGACTTGTTTCGCGAAGAACCCGACCGCCTGAGCCGGCTTAGCGCCGAAGTCTCGGGGATTTATTTCGACTGGTCCAAGACCCACCTCGACCAGGCGCTGGTCGATCGATTCATCGCCTTGAGCGAGGCCTGCGGCCTCGATGCCGTGCGCGAGGCGCTGTTCGGCGGCGGGATCGTCAACCCGAGCGAGGGCCAGCCGGCCCAACATGTCGCCGAGCGCGGCAACGGCGCTCCCGAGGCGGTCGACCTCGCCACCGCTCGGCGCCAGCGGATGCGAGCGCTGGTCGACGCGATCGAGGTCGGTGCGTTCGGCGATGTCACCGGTATCCTGCACATCGGCATCGGCGGTTCGGCGCTCGGCCCGGCGCTGCTGGTCGACGCGCTCGGCCGCCACCGCACCGGCTACAAGGTGCGGTTCCTGTCCAACATCGACGGCGAGGCGTTCGACCAGGCGGTCGCCGAACTCGATCCAGCGACGACCCTGGTGGTGGTCGCGTCCAAGACCTTCACCACCACCGAGACCC
>JBDSGH010000214.1:0-2871 GCA_039919095.1 Sphingomicrobium sp.
CGGCGTTAAGTCCGCTTCGCTAAGCATGTCTTTACTGTTTTGGAGGTAGTTCAGCGGGGTGGACACATGGCCGGAGCGAACCGGCTGCATTTGGGAGCGGCCGCACCTTGGGCGACAAACCAGCACCTGACCTGGTCGATTGGGCGCATTTCGAGAAGAGCCGCGCCGAGCTTGGGCCGGGGTTCATTCGCATCCTCAACTATTTCCGCGAGGACGGCGCTAAGTCGCTCGACCAGATCGATCAGGCGATGCACGAGGAAAACACCACGGCGCTGGTGATCCCGGCGCACACTCTCAAGGGCGAAGCGCGCCAGTTCGGTGCCGAGCCGCTGGCAGAAGTGGCCGAGCTGATCGAATCGACCGCGCGGCTGTGCATCGAGACCCATCGCTTCCCCGACGAGCTGGTCAGCGACGTGGTCGAATTGCGCCGCTTGTTTCGTGAAACCGTCGACCTGTTCGAAAAGGCCACCAACCCGCTCGTCACGCGGGCGCGGCAGAACAGCTTCGGACGGTCGGTCAACAACCAGGATTTCGGCCGGATCTAGTTTTTCCCCCTCGCCCGCTTGCGGGGGAGGGTCGGGAGGGGGGCCATTCGGTCGCTTCGGGCATCTGCGCCATTCACAGGCCCACCCCTAGCCCATCTCGCGGGCGGGAGGGGAGTAAGTTACTTCCGCATCGGCTGCAGCTGCCACCGGGCGAGGCTGCGCCATAGCCATTCGAGCGGGCCGTAGTGGAAGCGGTCTAGCCACGGCTTCGACCAGGTCAGCATCGCCAGCCACACCAATGGCACCAGTAGCCACGCTTCAGCGCGGCTGACCCAACCGTACCAGCCCAGCCCCCATCCGTAGAACACAAAGCTCGCGACCAGCGACGTGCCGATGTAATTCGAAAAGGCGGCGCGGCCGACCGCGGTCAGGCGATCGCGCAGTGCGCCGGGGCGGCGGAACAGCAGGATCAGCAGCGCCGCATAGCCCGCCGCCATGACCAGCCGGAACGGGGCCATCGCGGCGAGAAAGCCGCCGAACAGGATCGGCACATAGAAGCCGCCCGCCCAGTCGACCGCGACCAGTGCGGCGAAACCGGCCAGCCCGGCGCCGATTCCCCAAAAGGCGACCTGGCGGTAGCGCCGGTCGCTCCACGCGCCGGTGGCGAAGCCCGAGCGGTAAGCCGCCATGCCAAGCAGCATAAGGCCGAGCGTGTCGGGCAGCAGGTTGAGGATGTTGACCGGAAGCTGGCTCGCCCGGCCCGTTTCAAACGCAACGATCGTGGTCCACGAACCGCGGTAGATGCTGAGGTCGGCGGCGATCTGTTGCGCGGTCGGGGCGAACGCGCCGAAATTGGAGTCGCGGTTGCTGATTGCCAGCGCGCTCGGGTGGGGGCCGCTGGCGAGCACGTCCTGGTGCCACAAAGCGAGCGCGGTCGCTCCGAAGATCAGCAGGCTGGTCATCGACAGCGCAGCGCCGAGCCCAGCCAGCTTCTCGACCGGCAGGCGGTGGAACAGGTAAGCCACCAGCCCGGCCACGGCGTAGAGCGCCAGCACGTCGCCGCGCCACAGCAGGATCGCGTGGGCCAGTCCGAACAGCAGCAGCACCGCCATCCGCCGCCAGTGGACCGACCAGCCGGCCGGACCGGCGCGATCGATCACGAGCAGCATCGAGGCTCCGAACAGGCACGAGAACAGGGTGCGGAACTTGCCGTCGACCAGCAGCAAATTGAGTGCCCACAGCAGCCCGTCGGCGCCGCTTGACCCGCCGTAGGCGCGCGGGTTGAGATAGGCCGCCGCAATCATCGCGAAATCGACCACATTGACCGAGAAAATGCCCATCACGGCGACGCCGCGGATCAGGTCGAGGGTGACGAGGCGATCGCGGTCGGGGTTGGTCACGCCGTCCTGGATCACTCCTTGGCCGGCTCGGACTGGAGCTGGATGTAATTTGGCAGGCCCATCGCGCCGATCAGCTCGAACTGCTGCTCGAGATGGTCGACATGCTCCTCCTCGTTGACGAGGATCTTGGCGAACAGCTCGCGGCTGGTGAAATCGCGGACGGTCTCGCAATGGGCGATCGCGCCTTTCAACTGGTCGAGCGCCTCGAGTTCGAGCTCGAGGTCGGCGCGCAAGATTTCCTCGACCGTCTCGCCGATCCGCAACCGTCCGAGCGACTGGAAATTTGGCAGGCCGTCGAGGAACAGGATGCGCTCGGCGAGCTGGTCGGCGTGCTTCATCTCGTCGATCGACTCGTGGCGCTCGAATTCGGCCAGCCTGGCCACGCCGAGATTGTCGAGCAAACGGTAGTGCAGCCAATATTGGTTGACCGCGGTCAGCTCGTTCCTGAGCGCTTCGTTGAGGAGCTCGATGACCCGCGTATCGCCCTGCATGTGCGCCTCCCGTTTGGCGCGCCCATAACCCAGCGGGCGGCGGCCGCGAAGAGCTAAATCAGGCGGCGCGCCGGGATCGGAGCGCAAGCTGCGCGGCGCGTTCTTCTGCGATCAGATCGTCGGCGTAGGGCAGGCAGTGGCCGCACTGCACTTCGCAGTCGACCGAGCGATAAGCAGCGATCGCACAAGGGGCGCCGTTGCGGGCCGCCGTGCAGATCTCATCCTCGCGAATCGCATTGCAGACACAGACGATCATGAAACCCGTATACTGCTAATGCGACCTATTCGCAATAGTTAATCAGTTGCGCTGCGGGCGCAGGGTCCGGGTGGTGATCAGCGCGATCGGAATGCCGACCAGGACCACGTGGGCGAACAATTGGGTGGCGATCGACAGCGGCTTGGGCGGCCAGTTGCCGAAGCGCAGCGGGACCACCACCAGGTTCATCACGACATAGGTGACGAGGCCGTAGATCACGCCCCATCTGACCGGCTGCC
>JBDSGH010000215.1:0-10804 GCA_039919095.1 Sphingomicrobium sp.
CGGCATGGCGCTCGGTGCGGCGACTTTGGTGGCGATTATCTTGCTTCGCCGCTGGCTGCCGCGCTGGCCCGCCTTTCTGATCGTGATCGTGCTGGCTTCGGCCGCCGCCGCTTTGTGCGAACTTCCGGTCGAGACAGTCGGCGACCGCTTCCCGAACATGCCGGCCGGCGTGCCAGCGACCCAAATTCCTCAATTTTCAATCGGGCTGGCGAAGGAGGTGTTGCCAAGCGCCTTCGTCATCGCCTTCCTGGCTGGATTGGAGGCTCTGCTGTCCGCGGTCGTCGCCGACGGCATGACCGGGCGGCGTCATCGGTCGGGGCAGGAACTGGTCGGCGTGGGCGTCGCCAATATCGCGTCGGCCGCGTTTGGAGGGATACCGGCGACTGGGGCGATTGCCCGAACCGCGACCAACATCCGCGCCGGCGCAGTCACCCCGGTTGCGGGTATATCCCACGCTTTGTTCATCCTGTTGTTCATGCTGGTCGCCGGGGACTGGTTGGCGCTGGTGCCGATGGCGGCGCTGGCCGCGGTCCTGCTGATGGTCGCCTGGGGGATGAGCGAGGCGGGTCGCTTCGCGGAACTGGCGCGGAGCGATGTCGGCGAAGGATCGATCCTGGTGCTCACTTTTCTCCTGACGATCTTTGTCGACCTGACGGTGGCGATCGGGGTTGGAGTGACGCTCGCAGCGCTGCTGTTCATGGCCAGGATGAGCGAACACGCCGGGCTGGTGGCGATCGACGCCGACGAGGAGCCCGAGCTTCGCAAGTCGCTGCCCGAGGGGGTGGAAGTGTTCCGTTTCCCCGGTCCGATTTTTTTTGGCGTGGCGAGCGAAATGCTCGACGCGCTGGGCCGCAGCGGGCAGCGGCCGCGGGCGATCATCATGCGGATGGAGCTGGTTCCCTACATCGACACGACCGGGGCGAACGCGCTCAGGACGTTCGTCCGCCAGGCGCTCCAAGCCGGGGCTGACGTTGTCCTGTGCGGGCTCCAACGCGAGCCGCTCGAATTTCTTGCCCGAATGACGCCACGCTATGCTGGGGCAAGCCAGGCAGCGACGTGGCACGGAGCGCTGGCGAAGGTCCAACGATGAGCTATCCGCACAGTCGGCTGTCGGCGCGCTTGCAATCCGCGGTTTTGCCGCGTTGGCGCGAGTGACCTTCGACGATATGACCGCAGCCAAGTCGTCGCCGATCAGCGGCCACGGCTATAGGAGAAAGTGAATGCGCCGGATCTCTCTGTTGGCAATGACCGCTATCGCGCTGGCCGGCTGCCGGGTCGCGGCCACGCCGACTAACGCGCCAGACAATGCCGCGCCGGCGGCCGGCGCCGCCGAGCTGACGCTGACCCGGCTCGATTGCGGGCATGGCGATTTCAAGGACATGAACGGCTTCTTCTCCGACCGCCCGGGGGTCTATCCGCCAGGTCCGGGGCGGGTGACCGACAGCTGCTACCTGATCCGCCACGGCAACCAGCAAATGGTCTGGGATACCGGATTCCCAGCGTCGAGCCTGACCAAGCCGATCGAACAGGATGGCATGGTTGCCAAGATCGACCGCACGCTGGCCGACCAATTGGCCGAGGTCGGACTCAAGCCGACCGACATCGACGTGCTCGGCATCAGCCACATGCATTCCGACCATACTGGCCAAGCCGCCCAATTCACCAACGCCCGGCTGGTCATCGGCCAGCAGGATTTCGCAATGACGGCGGGCAAGGACGACCCGTTCGGTCCATGGCGCGGAGCGGGCAAACCGGTCACCGAACTGACCGGGGACCAGGACGTGTTTGGCGACGGCAGCGTGGTCGCTCTGCACCTTCCGGGCCATACGCCCGACCATCTCGCGCTGCTGGTCAATCTGAAGTCGGGACCGGTCCTTCTGACCGGCGACGTCTATCATTCGAGGATCTCGCGCCAGAAGCGCTCGATGCCCGGGTTCAACACCAGCCGCGCCGAGACGCTGGCGTCGATGGAAAAGTTCGAAGCGCTTGCGAAAAAGCTTGGCGCCAAGGTCATCATCCAGCACGAGCCGGCCGACATCGCCAAGCTCCCGCCGTTCCCGGCGGCGGCAAAATAGCAATGTACCGGCTGGTCACCGCCAATCGCAATTATTCGAGCTGGTCGCTGCGGCCGTGGGTGCTGATGCGGACACTGGGCATCGCGTTCGACGAGCAGATTGTCACCTTCGCCGGGCTCGATAATTATGCGGAATTTCGCTCGTTCAGCCCGAACGGCATGGTCCCGGCGCTCATCGTTGGCGATCGCACCGTGTGGGATTCGCTTGGCATCGCGCTCTACCTCGGCGACCGCCACGATGATGTGTGGCCGGGCGACCCGGCCGCGCGGGCCTGGGCGCAATGCGTCGCGTGCGAAATGCACGGCGGTTTCTCGGCCCTGCGCAACGATTGCACGATGAACGTCGGGGTGCGGGTCAAGCCCCACCCGGCCAGCGATGCGTTGCAGCGCGACGTCGCGCGGGTCGCCGAAATTCTCGAAGAGGGGCTGGCACGCTTCGGAGGCCCATTCCTGGCCGGTGCGGCATTCACCGCGGCCGACGCCTTCTTTGCCCCGGTGGTGTTCCGAGTGCGCAGTTATGGCCTGGCGATGGGAGCGCTCGGTCAAGCCTGGGTCGAACGCATGTTGGCGCTCCCGGCGATGCGCGAGTGGGAGCAGCAGGCACTGCGCGAACCGTATCGCGAAGCCGGGCACGAAGCCTTCCTCGATGCCGCCGGGCTGGTGATCGAGGACCATCGGATCGCCGGCGCATGAGGGCACTGCTGAGCATCCAGCCGGGCGGACCGGAAACGCTGCGGATGACCGAGCTGCCGGACCCTGTCGCGGAGCGCGGCGAGCTGCTGGTCCGGGTCCGGGCGTGCGCGATCAACTTCCCCG
Organism: Sphingomicrobium sp.; assembly: GCA_039919095.1. Lineage (GTDB taxonomy): Bacteria > Pseudomonadota > Alphaproteobacteria > Sphingomonadales > Sphingomonadaceae > Sphingomicrobium. The sequence goes on from JBDSGH010000215.1 coordinate 2,891, forward strand.
ACGTGTTGATTATCGAGGACAAATATCAATTGAAGCCGTCGCGCCCGTTTGCGCCCGGCGGCGAGGTCGCGGGCGAAGTCGAGGCGGTCGGCGAGGGCGTCGAAGGCTGGGCGGTCGGCGACCGGCTGATCGCGGTACCAGGATTTGGCGGGCTCACGGAAAAGATCGTCATTCCGGCGAAGATCGCCTTCCTCCTGCCACCCGAACGCAGTTTCGACGAGGGCGCGGCGCTATTGCTGACCTACGCAACCTCGATTCATGCCCTGGTCGACCGTGGGCATCTGCAGCCGGGGCAGACGTTGTTGGTGCTCGGCGCGGCCGGCGGAGTTGGCCTGGCCGCGGTCGAACTCGGCAACGCGCTGGGCGCGCGGGTCGTTGCCGCGGTGTCGTCGGACAAGAAAGCGCAGGCGGCGCGGGACGCGGGGGCGGACGATGCGCTGGTCTATCCCCCCGGACCGTTCGATCGCGATGGGCAGAAAGCGCTGTCCCAGCAGTTCAAGGGCGCGGTCGGTCCGGCCGGCGCGGACGTGATCTTCGATCCGGTCGGCGGCGATTATGCCGAGCCGGCGCTGCGCAGCATCGCCTGGGAAGGACGCTACCTGGTGGTCGGTTTTCCGGCCGGGATACCAAAGCTCCCGCTCAACCTCACCTTGCTCAAGAGCTGCGACGTGTGCGGCGTGTTCTGGGGCGCGTTCGCAATGCGCGACCCCAAGGCCAACGCCGCCCATGTCGAGCAGCTGTTCCGCTGGTGGGGCGAAGGCAAGATCGCGCCGAAGATCAGCGCGACCTTGCCGCTCGAGCGGGCCGGTGAGGCGATCCAGGCGGTCGCCGAGCGACGCGCCATAGGCAAGCTCGTGATTACCCTTTGACCAGCCGCCAGCTGATCATCGAGCAGCGCTTCCGCGGCCCTCCGGACAGCGGCAACGGGGGCTATGTCGCGGGGCTCGTGGCGGGCGCGCTAGGCGGCACCGACTGTGTCGTCACGCTCCACGTCCCGCCGCCGTTCGACCGTTCGATGGAGCTGCGCCTGACGGCCGACGGCGCGGCACTCTATGATGGTGAACGGCAAGTGGCGTCGGCGCGGCGCGGCTCGCCCGAGCTCGATATTCCCGAGCCGCCGTCGCTCGACCAGGCGCTTGCGGCCGAAGCGGAATACGTCGGCCACGTGCGGCACAATTTCCCGGGCTGCTTCGTGTGCGGGCCCGAGCGGGGCGAGGACGACGGCCTGCGGATCTTCCCCGGATTGCTCGATCGCGGCGGAGTGGCCGGGCTGTGGACGCCCAGTGCCAATCTCGCCGATGCAGATGGTACGGTGCGCAACGAATTCCTATGGGCCGGCCTCGATTGCCCGGGCTATTATGCGGTCGAGGACCGCGCTGGCCTCGCCCTGCTCGGGCGAATGACCGCTTCGATCAAGTGTCCCGCCGCCGCCGGCGAGATGCTGGTCGTCAGCGGCTGGTCGATCGCCAGCGAAGGCCGCAAGCATCATGTCGGGACGGCGATCCACGACCACGGCCAGTTGGTCGCTTGCGCCCGGTCGACCTGGATTTCGGTTGCCTAACGGTTGGGGGAGGCGAAGGGCGGTCCGGCTGAACTGGACTGATCCGTCGCCCGCTCCTATCTGCGGGGCGAGACCAGGGAAAGGACGGCATGACGACATTCGACGACCGTGAGCGCGCATTCGAGAGCAAATATGCGCATGACGAGGAATTGCGGTTTCGGGTGATCGCCCGCCGCAACCGGCTGCTAGGGGCGTGGGCAGCCCGGCTGATGGGCCTGTCCGAGGCCGAGGCGGACGCCTATGCCAAGGACGTGATCCGGGCGGATTTCGAGGAAGCGGGCGAGGACGATGTCGTGCGCAAGCTACTGGGCGACCTGACCGCCGCCGGAGTTGAGATGAGCGATATCCAGGTGCGCGAGGCGCTCGCCCACAAGGAGGCCGAGGCGCGGCGCCAGCTGATCGACACGACCGACCTGTAATGGCGATGGCAGCGGCCGAGATCGAACGCTTAATCCAGGAGGCGATCCCGGATGCGAAAGTGACGATCACCGACCTTGCCGGCGACGGCGACCATTATGCGGCGCGAGTGATCAGCGCGACCTTCGCCGGAATGAACCGTGTGCGCCAACACCAGCGGGTCTATGCCGCGCTTGGCCGACGCATGGGCAATGAATTGCATGCGCTTCAGCTGACCACTGCGGCGCCAGAGGAGACCACCAGTGACGCAAGTTAAGGAGCGGATCGCCGAAATCGTCGGCAAGCATGACGTCGTGCTGTTCATGAAGGGCACAACGCTGTTCCCGCAATGCGGCTTTTCGAGCCGAGCAGTGGCGATCCTCGACCATCTCGCCGTTCCGTTCGAGACGGTGGATGTGCTCCAGGACCCGGACATCCGCCAGGGCATCAAGGAATATAGCGACTGGCCGACCGTGCCGCAGCTGTATGTAAAGGGCGAGTTCGTTGGCGGATCGGACATCATGATGGAGATGTTCGAGAGCGGCGAACTGAAGCAGCTCGTCGGCGAGGACGCGGCCTAGCGCACAATGAAAGAGGGACGGTGGTGCGGGACCAGAGAACCGCTTCACCGTCCCTCTCGTTTGGCGTGGAACCAAAGTGGACGGCTCTCTTCTTGCAATGGCCGTGCCAATTGATGAAAACCGCTGTTTTGCGCGATTCATCAATCAAAGGACGATCGGTGCCACTGAAGAACCGTAAAATATCCCGACACGCGGTCTAGCGCTCGAAGCGGTCGGCGGATGGCACTTTGCGCGCTGTGTTGGGTTGGGGACGCATATGAGCCGCGACGACCCGACCATGCTCGGCCCGCTGAGCACCCCCCGGCTGTTTTGCGACCTCACTCAAAGCTGGTCCGAGGTCGGCGGCGGGGTGCGCACCTATCTGCTGCACAAGCGGCGCCACATCCTGCAGTCGACCCCGCACCGCCATCTGATGGTGATCCCGGGCCCACGCGACGAAGTGATCGACGAGGGCCGGGCGATCACGGTGATGATCGCTTCGCCCCACGTGCCCGGAAGTCCCCGTTACCGGCTGCTGCTGCGCAATCGCGCGGTCCGCGCGGCGCTCGAGCGCTACCGGCCCGACCTGATCGAGTGCCAGGACGCTTACAATCTGCCGTGGGCGGCGCTGGCCCATCGCAAACGCCATCCGTCGACGGCGCTGGTCGCGGCCTACATGACCGATTTCCCGACGGTTTATGTCGAGCGGCCGTTCCGCAAGGTGATCGGCAATGCGCTCGCCGGTGCAGCCTCGCGGATATGCTATCGCTATTGCGGAAATCTCTACCGCCGGTTCGACGCGGTGTTCGCGTTGAGCGAGAACGGCGGCGCGGTTAAGTTGCGCGCAAACGGTATCGATCACGTCGATGTCGCGCCGCTCGGCGTCGAGCTTGGCGATTTCGGCCCCGCGCGGCGCGATTCGCGCCTGCGCCGCCAGCTCGGGGTGGGCGATAACCAGCCGCTGCTGATCTACGTCGGCCGGCTCGACGGCGAGAAGAAGCCCGACGTCGTTGCCGAGGCGCTGCGGCGCTTGCCGGACGAGCTTGGCGCGCGACTGGTGCTGATCGGCGAGGGGCCGCTGCGCGACCAGATTGCGGCGAGCGGCGACACGCGGATCATGCTGCCGGGTTACCTCAAGGACCGCACCGAGCTGGCGCGATGGCTGGCCAGTTCGGATATCTACGTCTCGGCCATGGCGGACGAGACCTTCGGCGTGTCGATCGTCGAAGCTCAGGCCTCGGGTCTGCCGGTGGTCGGGGTTGCCGCCGGGGCGATGATCGACCGGGTCACGCCGCGCACCGGTCGCCTTGGACCGGTCGGCGACGTCGATGCGATGGCGCGCAATATCCTCGACGTGTGGAATGGCGACCGCTCGGCGATGGCCGCCGATGCTTGCAGCGAGGCGCGGCTGTTCAGCTGGGACCACAGCATGGATGCGTTGTTCGACCGGGTTTATCCGGGGGCGTTCCGGCGCCGCGCTGAGCAGCAGCCGGTCCCGACCGCGGCGGTGGCTGCACTGGTAAAGGCCTGAACCGGACAGAACACACTGGTTCGTTCATTCGCGATTGATGCACATGCAGGTAGCGCAACCAGGCGCGATTAATTGGAGGCGGGGAGTTCGGTGGGGATGAATGCAATCGACTGGCTGCTGGCGGCCGGACTCGCGATGGCTGCCGGGCAGGCTGGCGCCCAAGCGCCGAACGCCGCAGCGGGCGATGCCGACAAGGCGGCCCACCCGGGCCAGGTCAGCAAATCCGATGCCGAAGCATTCATCGCGCAATGCGGATTGCGCAAGTTCGAGGCCGAGGTCGAGTCCGACAATGGCGGCAAGCTGCGCAAAGCCAAGATTCTGCTCTGCGCCAAGCCCGGCGACAGCGACGAACAGTGGATCGTTACCCTCGAGAAATCAGCCAGGCAGATTGCGGCCTCGCCGCAACTCTCGGCCGAGGCCAAGGCCAAGGTCGCCGGCGAAATCCAGGCAGCCATTGCCGCCGCCCGGGGACAGCCCGCACCCCGGGCCCAGGCGGTCGTGGCGCCGGTCGGTCGCGCGTTCGACCATTTGCAGCCGCTGCCCGATGCAGACCGAATCGTTGCGACCGTGCGTCCGCTACCGCCGCCGCCGGTACAGATGACGGTGCAGCTGCCGGGGTCGACCTCCGGGCCGATCGTCGGATCGAAGTCCGGCCCGATGCGCCTTGCCCCGGTGCATCCCATCGCCCGGCCCGGGATGACGATTTCCTGCTCCTGGACAGGTGATCCGGGTAGCGCTGGTTTGTGTGACGAACTGTCTGCTGCGACCTTGCTGGTGATCCGTGCCGATGCCGACGTGAAAACGAAAGTGTCGGTGCGCTTTGTCCGCGATGGCGACCCGCGCGGCGAAATCGCGTTGGCGCCGATGCGCCGCGGACAGATTGTCCGGGCCCGGCTGCCGGCGCGCGTGTGCGGCGGAGTCGTCCGCGGGCGGGTTGAAATCCAGACGATTGTCACCGACAAGGACGGCCGCACAGAGCATGTTACCGACCGCCTTGGGCCGATGCTCCTGCGCTGTTGAAGTCGGCCGCCGCGCCCGCGCTTTTGCCCCGTGCGGCAGTCCGTGGCACAGGCGGTGCGGTGGACGCCGCTTACGCCCTGTTCGACCCGCTTGAGCCGGGCATTGCCCGCGTCCTCGCGCGCAATCCGTCGGCTTTCACCTACACCGGCACCCAGACCTACCTGGTCGGGGACAGCGAGGTCGCGGTGATCGATCCCGGGCCGGACGAGCCCGAGCATCTCAACGCGCTGGTCACCGCGATCGGCGGCCGGCCAGTGGCGGCGATCATGTGCACCCACACTCATCGCGATCACAGCCCGGCGGCAAAGCCGCTTGCTGCCGCAACCGGGGCGCCGATTATCGGCTGCGCGCCGCTTGTGCTCGACGACGCCGGCCCGCGCGCCGACGCCGCGTTCGACCGCAGCTACGCGCCCGACCGCGTGCTGGCCGAGGGCGAGGACGTTGCAGTCGGTGGCCGCAAGCTGGTCGCGCTGGCAACGCCCGGCCACACGTCCAACCATCTGTGCTTCGCGCTCGAAGGCTCGGGCGTTCTGTTCACCGGTGACCATGTGATGGGCTGGTCGACCACCGTGGTGTTCCCGCCCGACGGCGACATGGCGGCTTATATGGCGAGCCTGGCCAAGCTCCAGCAGCGCGACGACCGCATTTATTATCCGGCGCACGGGCCAGCGGTGACCAACCCCCGCCAGCTAGTCCGCGGCTTCATCCGCCACCGCTTGCAGCGAGAGCAACAGATCCTGGCGCTGGTCGAAGGCTCCAGCCGGACGATCCCGGAAATCGTCGCGGCGGCCTACAAGGGCCTCGATCCGCGGCTGGTGACGGCCGCCGGCGGCTCGGTCCTGGCCCATCTTCGGGACCTTGAAGCGCGGGGACTCGTTATCTCCGACGGAGAAACATGGACACGAGCCAAACCCAAAGCCTGACCAAGCCGTTGGTTATTGCGGCGATTGTCGCGGCGCTGCTGATAGGCTTGCTGATCGGCGGTGTCGCCGGGCTCAGCAAGCTGGTGTTCGGAAGCGGTCCGGACCCACAGACCATCGCCTCGTCCGGCCTCGAATCGATGCGCGCGCAGAACCGGCTGGTACCGTTCGTCGCGCGCTACGTCTCGGTCACCAGCTCGCGCCAGTCGCGCTTTGGTTTCTCGGCCGAGCGGACGCTGATCTTGCCGGGCGATGTCCGCTACGAGATCGATCTCGCCAAGTTGCAGCCGCAGGACGTCCGTTGGGATGAAAACACCAAGACGCTGCGCGTTCGGCTGCCCGACATCGAGATCGCCGGCCCCGAAGTCGATCTCGCGGCGAGCCGGGAATATGGCGAGGGCGGCGTGCTTGGCGCATTGACCGACGCCGAAGGCGTGCTCGACAAGGCCAATCAGGCGCGCGCTGTCGCCGACTTGCGCAAGCAGGCGATGGCCGAGGTGCCGATGCGGCTGGCGCGCGACGCCGCGCGGCAGGCGATCGAACGGAGCTTCGCGATGCCGCTCAAGGCCGCCGGGATTGGCGACGCCAAGGTTCTTGCAAGGTTCGCTTCGGAGGACGCCAGCGAGGACCCCTCTTATATCGACCATTCGCGGTCCTATAATGAGGTGCTTGAAGATCAACGCGCCACCGCCGCGCAGGGAAAACGATGACCGCACAGCCACACAGATTGAAGGGCGCCGACCTGCTTGCCGAGATCGGCCGGCTCAAGACCGAACGCAATGCGGTGATCCTCGCTCATTACTACCAGAAGCCAGAAATCCAGGACCTCGCCGATTTCGTCGGCGACAGCCTCGATTTGTCGCGCAAGGCGGCCGCCACCGACGCCGATGTGATCGCGTTTTGCGGGGTTCGCTTCATGGCCGAGACGGCCAAGATCCTGTCGCCTGAGAAGATTGTCATCCTGCCCGACATGGACGCCGGCTGCAGCCTCGAGGATTCGTGCCCGCCCGACCAGTTCAAGGCGTTCCGCGAGGCCCATCCCGACCATATCGCGCTGACCTACATCAACTGCTCGGCGGCGGTGAAAGCGCTGAGCGACATCATCGTCACCTCGTCGTCGGCGGATATCATCCTGAAACAGATACCGATGGACCAGAAGATCATCTTCGGGCCCGACCGCCACCTCGGCGGCTATCTCGCGCGGCGGACCGGGCGCGACATGCTGCTGTGGCCCGGAGTGTGTATCGTCCACCAGGCATTCAGCGAAACCGAGCTTTTGAAATTGAAGGCCGAGCATCCCGGAGCGCCGGTCGCGGCGCATCCCGAATGCCCGCCGCACATCATCGACCACGCCGACCATGTCGGCTCGACTCGTTCGATCCTCGAATTCGCGCTGAGCAGTCCGGCACAAACCATCCTGGTCGCTACCGAGCCGCATATCATTCACCAGATGGAGAAAGCGGCGCCGGGCAAGAGGTTCATCGGCGTCCCCGGCGGCGACGGCAATTGCAACTGCAACATGTGCCCGTACATGGCACTCAACACGCTCGAGAAGCTCTATGTCGCGCTGCGCGACCTGGAGCCCCGGATTGAGCTGTCGGACGAGGTCATGGCCAAGGCCCGGGTGCCGCTCGAGCGGATGCTCGAAATGGCCGGCCGGACGGTCGGGCAGGGCGATGTGGGGCGGCCGCGCATCAGCGGCGATTAAACGGCTTCGAAAAGCTCAGTTATAATAGCCGAACGCCAGCCCGACCCAGAAAATCAGCCCGAAGAAAATCGCGAGCAGGATCCCGCGAAAGAATGTTGGCGTGTCGCGTTCGTAGATCGGCAAGGCACGTCTCCCAAAGTGCACGACGCCTCACTGGCCGGCCTTTTGCACCAAAGCACAAATCGTCCCAAACCGGGACTGGGGCCGGTGACCGAGCG
>JBDSGH010000216.1:0-2669 GCA_039919095.1 Sphingomicrobium sp.
GCGGCGCGCAGCCTGGAGGAATGTATCGCGCTGCAGGCCAAGGCCGCCGACCGCTACGACCCGGCGATGGCGCGGCTGATCGCCAACCTGGACTTGCTGGCGCGCGGCCAGACCAAGGACCTGATGCGGATTTGCGGGGTCGACGCCGAGGATCTGACCGACATGATCGCCGAGCTTCGCGCCTACGACCCCAAGCCGGGCTGCCGGTTCGTCGCCGACGACAGCCAATCGGCGGGCGAGCCCGATATCTTCGTCCGGCGGACGCCAGGTGGATGGGCGGTGGAGCTCAACGCCGCGACGTTGCCGCGCGTGCTGGTCAACCGGCGATACCATGCCGAGCTCAAGACCGGGCCGCAGGACAAGGCGTCGAAGGCGTGGCTGAGCGATTGCCTGGCCAGCGCCAACTGGCTGGTCAAGGCGCTCGACCAGCGCGCGCGGACGATCGTCAAGGTCGCGACCGAGATCGTCAAACGGCAGCAGGCGTTCTTCGACGCTGGCGTGTCGGCGCTCCGTCCGCTGACCCTGCGCGACGTCGCCGAGGCGATCGAGATGCACGAATCGACCATCAGTCGGGTGACCAGCAACAAGACCATGCTTACCGAACTGGGGCTGTTCGACCTCAAATATTTCTTCGGCTCCGGGGTCGGATCGGACAGCGGCGAGGGCGCGTCGGCGACGGCGGTCAAGGATGAGATCAGGCGACTGGTCGCCAATGAGGAGGAGATTTTGAGCGACGACACGTTGGTCGATTTGCTCAGGGCAAAGGGGTTTGACCTGGCGCGGAGGACGGTCGCCAAATATCGCGAGGCGAGCGGGATAGGCTCATCGATCCAGCGTAGGCGGCAGCGGAAGATGAGCGGGGGCGGCTAGAACGCCAGTCGCGCCCAGATCGGGAGATGGTCAGACGCCTTGCGCGATGCGGCGCTGGCATGGACCCCGGCGGCTTCGATCCCGAGTTCATGCCCGACGATGATCCGGTCGAGCGCGGCGATCGGCTTGCGCGAATGGAAGCTCGGCCCGGTCGGAGCGACCCGGTAATTGCCGTTCAAATCCTTGAGGCAACCGGCCTCCTCGCGCCATTCGTTGGTATCACCCATCAGCACCGTCGGCATCTTCTGCAGCCGCTTGCCTACCAGTTCCATGATCGCCCGCATCTGCCGCCGCCGCCACAGCCCCGACAAATCGAGATGCATGCCGATGATCCGGATCGGTCGGTCGCCGACCAACAGCTCGGCGAGTATCGCGCCGCGCGGCTCGAGCGTCGGCAATTCGATCGCGTGGACGTCGATTACCTTGACGTGGCTCTTCACCAGCAGCGCATTGCCATGCCAGCCGATATTGCGCGTATCGAGCTTCATCATGCGCTCGGCGTGGAGCCCACCGGGAATCTTCTCGAGCAGGCGATTGTGGCGCACCCCAAAGGCGACAGGCCGGTACATGCCGTGGCCGTCGATCAGCTCATGCGGCATTGCCGAGCCGCGCCCGCCCATCCGTTTGTCCGCCTCCTGCAAGGCGACGACATCGGCGTCGATCTCTTTGAGCACGGCCAGCACGCGATCGGGATTGCGCCGCCGGTCGGTGCCGATCGCCTTGCGCATGTTGTACGATGCGACGGTGATGGTGGGGAGGTGACTCATTGCTCCGCCAACCGATCCAACTGGGCCAAGTTCCTCAAACGTCCAGATTGGCAACCGACAGCGCATTCTCCTGGATGAATTCGCGGCGGGGTTCGACGACGTCGCCCATCAGGCGGGTGAAGATTTCGTCGGCGACGTCGGCTTGCTGGACCTCGACCCGGAGCAACGAGCGGTTCGACGGATCGAGCGTGGTCTCCCACAATTGCTCGGCGTTCATTTCGCCGAGACCCTTGTAGCGCTGGATCGAGAGGCCGCGGCGACCGGCAGCGAGCACCGCGTCGAGCAGTTCGGACGGGCGGGTGATGGCGATGGTCTTGCCCTTGGTCTCGGCCTCGGCGTCGACCGGATCATCGCCCTCCTCGCCTTCGGGCGCGGGGGCGGCCTCGACGACGGGGGCGCTGCTCTTGCGGAGCATCTTGAGCACCGATGGTTCGGCATAAGCCTCGCGTTGTTCGGCGGCGAGGGCGTGGAGCTTGCGGGCTTCGGCCGAGACGAGGAAGCCGGGCTCGATGATGTGCGCGTCGGTCACTCCGCGCCAGCGGCGCTGAAGCAGATAGCCGCCTTCGGCCGCGACTTCGCCCGACCAGATTGCTTCGAGATCGCCAGCCCCGAGCCATTTGGCGACGGTGGCGATGGCCTTGGTCTTGCCGGCCTTGTTGATCTCGGGATCGAGTGCGCCCGACAGTGCCAGCGCCTCGATCATCGCCGGATCGTAATTCTTGGGCGCATAATGCATCAAAGTGCGAACGCGGCGGGCATGTTCGACCAGTTCGCGCAAGGCTTCGCCGCTGCGTTGATCGACGCCTTCGAGCAATAACCCGTCGAGCCCGGCATCGACCAGATATTGGTCGAGCGCGCTGTCGTCCTTGAGATAGACTTCGGAGCGGCCGCGCGCGACTTTGTAGAGCGGCGGCTGGGCGATGTAGAGGTGCCCGGCGTCGATCAATTCGGGCATCTGGCGGTAGAAAAAGGTCAGCAAGAGCGTGCGGATATGGGCGCCGTCGACATCGGCGTCGGTCATGATAACAATCT
>JBDSGH010000217.1:0-2842 GCA_039919095.1 Sphingomicrobium sp.
GCGATCTGCGTCATCTTCTGGATCAAGTTCGGCCCCGGGCTGGTCGCCGCGACGCTGATCATCGTCGCGGTCTATATCGCCTTCACGCGCAAGGTGACCGACTGGCGGGCCCAGGTGCAGCGGCAGATGAACGAGGTCGACAACCGGGCGATCGGGCGCGCCGTCGACAGCCTGCTTAATTACGAAACGGTCAAATATTTCGGCGCCGAGGAGCGCGAGGCCAGGCGCTACGACGAAGCGATCGGGGCTTATGCCAAGGCCGCGGTCAAGAACGAGGTGTCGCTCGCCTGGCTCAACATCGGCCAGTCGCTGATCACCAACACGATGATGGCCGGGGCGATGATCTTCACCGTGTGGGGCTGGAGCAAGGGCCGCTTCACGCCGGGCGACGTGGTGCTGGTCAATTCCCTGCTGATGCAGCTGTTCCGGCCATTGGACATGCTCGGCTGGGTCTACCGCTCGATCCGCCAGGGGCTGATCGACATGGAAGCGATGTTCGACCTGCTCGATACGCCGGCCGAAGTCACCGACCGCGATGATGCGCAACCGCTGGTCGTCGGCAAGGGCCATGTTCGGTTCGAGAATGTCCAGTTCGGCTACGAGCCCGAGCGGGTCATCCTCAAGGGGCTCGAGCTCGATGTCCCGCCCGGCACGACGGTCGCCGTGGTCGGGCCGTCGGGCGCCGGCAAGTCGACCCTGGCGCGGCTGCTCTACCGCTTCTACGACCCGACCGCGGGGCGGATCACGATCGACGGCCAGGACATCGCCGACGTCCAGCAAACGAGCCTGCGCGGCGCGATCGGCATCGTCCCGCAGGACACCGTGCTGTTCAACGACACGATCGGCTATAACATCGGCTACGGCCGCGCCGGCGCGACCCAGGACGACATCGTGGGCGCCGCCCGCGGAGCTTCGATCGACACCTTCATCGCCGCCCTACCGGAAGGCTATGAATCGACCGTCGGCGAGCGCGGGCTCAAGCTGTCGGGCGGCGAAAAGCAGCGCGTCGCGATCGCCCGCACCTTGCTCAAGGACCCACCGATCCTGGTACTCGACGAGGCCACCAGCGCGTTGGACAGCCGGACCGAGCAGGCGATCCAGGACACGCTCGATGGAGTCGCCCGCAACCGCACCACGATCGTCATCGCCCACCGCCTGTCGACGGTCGTCGGGGCCGACCAGATCGTCGTGCTCGACCATGGCCGGGTGGTCGAGCGCGGCACCCACGACCACCTGCTGGAGGCCAACGGACTCTATGCGGAATTGTGGTACAGGCAGGCCGCCGAACGCGTATTGGAAGAGACTGCGGAAGCGGCTGAGTGAATCACGACCCCTTGCCACTGTTGAAGAGCATATTCGGGTTCGATGCGTTTCGCGGAGTCCAGCGGGATGTCGTCGATCGCGTATTAGCCGGCCAGCACACGCTGGCGGTGATGCCGACCGGGTCGGGCAAGTCGCTGTGCTACCAGCTTGGCGCACTGGTCCGCGACGGCACCGCGCTGGTGATCTCGCCGCTGATCGCGCTGATGCACGACCAGATCCGCTCGGCCGATGCGCTCGGCATTCGCGCCGCCTCGCTAACCTCCGCCGATCTTGACCGCGACGCGACCGTCGAGCGGTTCCGGGCGGGCGAGCTCGATCTGCTCTACGTCGCCCCGGAGCGCGCGACGACCGAGGGTTTCCGGCGGCTGCTGGACGGAATTCCGCTGGCGCTGATCGCGATCGACGAAGCCCATTGCGTGAGCGAATGGGGCCACGACTTCCGTCCTGATTATCGCCTGCTGCGGCCGCTGCTCGACCGCTATCCGCAAATCCCGCGGCTGGCGCTGACCGCGACCGCCGACGCGCGCACTCGCGCCGACGTGCTGGCCCAGCTCGGCATTCCCGATGACGGGCTCGTGCTGGCCGGGTTCGACCGGCCCAACATCCGCTACAACGTCCGCCCGCGCGACGGCATCGGCAGCCAGGTGAAGCAATTGCTGGCCGACCAGCCGGGCCCCGGCATCGTCTATGTCCAGAGCCGCGACAAGGCCGAGAAACTGGCCGAGCAACTGGCCGCGACCGGGCGCCCCGCACTGCCCTATCACGCCGGCCTCGAGCCGGCCGTGCGCGCTCGCAACCAGGCCGCGTTCGTGCGCTCGGAAGAAATGGTGATGGTCGCCACCGTCGCGTTCGGGATGGGCATCGACAAGCCCGATGTGCGCTTCGTCGCCCACGCCGGAATCCCCAAGTCGATCGAGGCCTTTTATCAGGAGACCGGCCGCGCCGGGCGCGACGGCGACCCAGCCGAGGCGTGGCTGTTCTGGGGCGCCGAGGATTTTGCCCAGGCGCGGCGGAGGATCGAGCAAGAGGTCGACGCGCCGCGCCGGCCGGCCGAGCGCGAGCGGCTCAATGCCCTCGCCGGGCTGGTCGAGGCGTCGGGCTGCCGGCGCGCTATCCTGCTGCGCCATTTCGGCGAGGACCCGCCCGAGCGGTGCGGCAATTGCGACAATTGCATCGATCCTCCGAAGACGATCGATGCGACCGAAGTTGCGCGCAAATTGCTGTCGGCGGCGTTCCGCACCGAAATGCGGTTCGGCGTTGCCCATCTCGCCGAAGTGCTCGCCGGCAATGACAGCGAAAAAGTGCGCAGCTTCGGCCACGATCGATTGTCGGTGTTCGGTATCGCCTCGGCCGACGAATTGCATCTGGTGCGACCGGTGGCGCGCGCGCTGATCGCCCGCGATGCATTGCGCGCCGACGCTTACGGTGGGCTGTCGTTCGGTCCCAACGCCAAGCCGATCCTCAAGGGCGAGGAGCAGTTGACCATCGCCGTGCCGCCGCCGCGGACCAAGCGCAGCCG
>JBDSGH010000218.1:0-13705 GCA_039919095.1 Sphingomicrobium sp.
ACGAGCATCCGACGGTCGCGGTGCTGCTCGCCGGCGAGCGCCAGGCGCGCGGCTGGAAGACCGGCAAGGCGCAAGGGTTCGACGCGCTCGATGCCAAGGCCGAGGCGCTGGCGCTGCTCGAGATGGCCGGCGTCGCAACCGCCAGCCTGCAGACCTTCCCCGACGCCGGGCCGAACTGGCACCCGGGCCGCTCGGCGACCCTGCGGCTCGGCCCCAAGACCGTGCTCGCGGCGTTCGGCGAACTCCACCCGCGGCTGGTGAGCGAGCTCGATGCGCCGGCCGGCGCGGTCGCCGCCGAAATCTACCTCGATGCAATCCCGGCGGCGCGCGCAAGCGGGCGTGCGCGCAGCGCGTTCGCGCGGCCGACGCTGCAGCCGGTAGTGCGCGATTTCGCCTTCCTGGTGCCGGCCGAGACGGTTGTCGAAGCGCTCGTCCGAGCGGTCCGCGGCGCCGACAAGGCGGCGATCAGCTCGGTCCGCCTGTTCGACCGGTTCGAAACCGGAGGCGGGCTGTCGCTGGCGCTCGAGGTGACGCTCCAGCCGACCGCCAAGAGCTTCACCGAGGAGGAGATCGCGGCGATTTCCAAGCAGATCGTCGAAGCCGCCGAAAAGATCGGTGCCAAGCTACGGAGCTAAATGTTCCAACGCGTTGATCGCGGCGTGGACCCGTTGTTCGAGCTCGTCGCGCTTTAGCCCGGCCGGGATCACCGCACCGACCTTGAAGTGGATCGTCCCGCTGCGCTTGGTGTGGCCGCGGCGAAACAGCAGGCCGCTGTCCATCGCCACCGGCACCACCGGCAGGCCGAGCGCGCGGTACATGCCGGCGAACCCGGCGCGCAACGGCGGGGTCGTGCCGGGCGCAACCCGGGTGCCTTCCGGATAGATCACCACCGGGCGCCCTGTCGCTCTCGCCGCTTTGGCGTCGGCGAGCATTTCGCGCAGTGCCTTGGCCCCGGCCTCGCGGTCGACCGAGATGATCCCGTAGCGCCGCGTCAGCCGGCCGAACAACGGCAGATCGGCAAGCTCGCGCTTGAGCACGATGATCGGGATCCGCGCGATCCGCAGCATCTCGATAGTCTCGAACATCGACTGGTGCTTGACCGCGATCAGATAAGCTCCGGGCGGCACTACGCCGTCGACTTCGACGGTGATGCCGAGCACGTTGCGGGCGAGCCAGTGGTTGAACTGCGCCCAGCCGAGAACCACCCGCAACATCGCCGGCGTGCTGATTATGCCGGCGAGGATGCCGGTGATCACGAACAGCAGGGTGCCGGGGTAGAACAACAGCGAGAAGAGCAGCGAGCGAATGGGCTGCATCAGATGTCGAGCCACACCGCCAGGCGGCGCAGGACATATTTGTTATATTCCCCGAACAGCGTGGTGAATTGCGGTTCGGTGTGGACCGCGTCGGGCACGATGATGAACTGGTCGCCGAGCACCTGGTCGAAATCGTAGCGCGCGCGGCGCATGTGCCAGTCGCTGGTGATCAGCCGGAACGAGCGATAGTGGCGCTTGACCAGCCACCGCTCGGCTTCCTCGGCGTTGGACCTGGTGTCGACCGATTCGCTGCCGAGGTCGACGCAGCAATTGACCAGCCGGGCATCGCCGCCGAGGCGGTGGATGAGGTCCTTCTTGGTTACGGCCGGATCGGCGCCGGCGACCAGCAAGCGCTTGGCGCGGCCGGCCTTGAGCACTGCAATGCCCTGCTCGATCCGGCCGCGGCCGCCGGTGATGACCACCGCCGCGTCGGTCCGCGACGATGGCGCAACCCCGGCCGGCTGGCCGAGCGTGACGGTGAACAGGATGAAGCCGAGCGCGTAAATCAGCGCGACCAGCGAGGCCAAGCGAAGGATCATATGTCGCGCCGCAATGTGGCGAGAACCGCGGTCCGCGCAACCCAGGTGGCGAGCGCGACCACCGCCAGCGGCAGCAGCGCCAGCGCCACCAGGTCGCCCAAATGCAGCGGCGAAGTGCCCATCAAATCCCCGGCAAAAGCGGAGCCGCCGCCGGCTAGCAGCACCAGCACTAGCACCGCCAAGAGCGCGCCGGCGCTGCTTCCGACCAACGAATCGAGCGCGATCTTGCGCTGGAACAGCCGCGTCACCTGGAGGTCGGTGGCGCCGATGCCGTGCATCACCTCGATCGTCGAACGGTGCGTATCGAGCGCGCCGCGCGCCGCCAGCACGACCGCGGCGGAGGTCGCCACGGCCATCAGCGCGACCAAAGCCAGCGCCAGCCATTTCAGCACCCAGATCGCGCGCAGCAACGGTTCGAGGGTTTCGCGGTGGGCGACGAAGCGCGCGCCCGGAGCGGCCGATTCGACCCGCGCCGCGATCGCCGCCGGGTCGGCCTGGTCGGCGACATCGAGCGTGATCAGCGCCGGCACCGGCAATTGCTCGTCGACCCCGGCCGGCCCGAGCCAGCGTTCGAGCGTCTTGCGCATTTCGGCTTCGGGCACCGCAACCGCCGCGGTCACTCCAGGTGCCGAGCGCGCCGCGGCGAGCGCCAGCGGCAAGGCGTTGCTGCCGGCCGGGACCTGGATCGCGTAGCGGTTCTCGATCCCCTCGGCGACCAGCCCGGCGGCGTTGGACAGCGCCAGCCCGGCGGCGGCGACGGTCATCATCGCGAAGGTCATGATCGCGATCACGAACGGGGTCGGCCCGCGTAGCCGCCTGCCGGGCAGCAGCTGGCGATCGACCGGCGAGGCCAGCAACCAGTCGAACGCTCTCATTTGCCGGGCTCGAAATGGCGGCTGGCGGGCGGGTTCTTGAGCGATCCGGTCGGGTCGACCATCGTCCCTTGCTCGAGCCGGACCATCTGCGCCCCCGGGGTAGAAGCGATCAGGCCGACGTCGTGGGTGGCGACGACAACCGTCGTTCCGAGCCGGTTGAGCGAGGTGAACAGATGCAGCAGGCGCTGCGCCATCTCGGCATCGACGTTGCCGGTCGGCTCGTCGGCGATGAGGATTTCGGGATGGCTGATGACTGCCCGGGCGATCGCCACGCGCTGCTGCTCGCCGCCCGACAAGGTCGCCGGCCGAGCGCTCGCCCGGTCGGCCAGTCCAACCCAGTCGAGCATTTCGCGAACCGGTCCCTCGACCTCGCTTTCGTCCTGGCCCGCAATTCGCAGCGGCAGAGCGATGTTGTCGAACGCCGACAGATGGCGGATCAGCCGGAAGTCCTGGAACACCACACCGATGCGGCGGCGGAAATCGGGCAGCGCATCGCGCGGGGCCTCGGTCAGTTCCTCGCCGAACAGCCGGATGCGGCCGCGGGTCGGTCTCTGGGCGAGGTACAACAGCTTGAGCAGCGATGTCTTGCCGGCGCCCGACGGACCGGTCAGGAAATAGAAGTTTCCGCGGCCAAGGCTGAAATCGAGGTCGCGCAGAACCTCGGCGCCGGTGCCGTAGCGCAGTCCTACGCTGTCGAATTCGACGATCGATGGCAGTGGTCAGGTCCCTCGCGCGGTTAATGGGCTTGTCGCACAGGCCCCGCTGCCTTGCCAATGCCCGCGCATTCCTGTTTACCAGCCTCGAAGACACAGGACGCGGATGTCCGGACAAGGGCCCTTGCTGATGATCCTCACCTGCCCCGCCTGCGGCACTCAATATGCGGTAAAAGATGGAGCAATTCCGCCGCAGGGACGCCAGGTTCGCTGCGCTTCGTGCAAACACAGCTGGCACGAGCACCCGGTCGAGGCGAGCGAACCAGACGAAGAGCAGAGCATCGCCGAAGCCGCGCTGATCGACCCCCCGACCGGCCCCGAAGCCGAGGAGCGGGCGTGGGAAGGCGCCAGCCTGGCCGCCGGGATGGTGGCGCGTGACAGCGTCGGGTCCGAGCGGGACGACGGGGCCGAGCAGGCTGCGGCGCGAGGCACCGCCCTTGCCAGCGTCGGTGGCGGCGGGGCCGAGGACGATACCGCAGGCTTCGGAGCGCGCGAGGCCGTGAACGAAGCCGGCGGCGAGCGGTTCGAACCTTCGCCCCCGTTTGGCCAGGTGGCCCAGTCTGAACCGGCGGCCCAGTCTGAACAGGCGGCCTCATTCGAACCGGCGGCCGATGCCCCGCCCGGCTACGCCCCGGTCGAGACCGACGGCGCGGTCGAATATGACGAGCCCGAAGCGCGACCGGCGGCGGCGTCGGCCCGGGCGGATTCGCTCTACACGCCCGAACCGGCCGCAGCCGATCCGGCCGCCGAGCAGGACTGGACTGGCGAAGCGCATGGCCGCGACGAGATGTTCAGCCCGTTCGTGCTGCGCCCGCCCGAGGAGCGCCGCCGGAGCCCGCTTCTGACCCTGCTGCTGATCGCGCTGCTGATCGCCGCGGTCGCGGCGGCGTTCTGGTTCCTTGCTCCGGCCGAATGGAAACAGCGGGTCGGGATCGCCGGCACCGGCGAAACCCCGCTCCAGCTGATGATGACCCACAGCGATCGCCAGAAGCTCGCCAGCGGCAACGAATTGCTGGCGGTCAGCGGCCGGGTGATCAACCCGACCGACAAGAACCAGGACGTGCCGCCGATCCAGGCGCAATTGCGTTCGAGCAGCGGCCAATTGGTCTACAGCTGGACCATCGCGCCGCCCGCGCGCACGCTGCCGCCGGGCGCCAGCGCGACTTTCAACAGCGCCGAGGTCAATGTTCCGGCCGGCGGCGACGAGCTGACCATTACGCTCGGCCCGGCGAGGACCTGAACCGCGCGGCCAAGCGCCGCGCCCGCCATTGCCTGCCCCCAAGCCCTTTGCTAGGAGCCGCGCCTCTCCAGTGGGTGGCCCATGGCTGCCGGGGTTTTCATGGCGTGCGGTCGTGGCGGAACTGGTAGACGCGCAGCGTTGAGGTCGCTGTGGCCGAAAGGCCGTGGAAGTTCGAGTCTTCTCGACCGCACCAGTGACGATGATCCGCCCTCCCGCGGGGAGGGGCCGAGACGGGTCGCGAGCAACAGCTATTGTCGCGCGCGCCGCGACTTCCTATCCCCTGTCACTGAATGCCGCCCACGCCCACCGCCCCCCAGAGCCGGAAGCTGATGACCGCCCTCAAGACGGTGATGTACGTCGGCGTGGTTGGTTTCCTTGCGCTGATCGTCGCGGTCGCGGTCGCGGTCGCATCGCTGCCGAGTTACGACGATCTGGCGCGGCGCTCCGACCTCGGCCAGATGATCCGGGTTCGCGCCAACAACGGCACCGTGCTGGTCTCGCTCGGACCGAGCTT
The DNA here is from genome assembly GCA_039919095.1 of Sphingomicrobium sp. Taxonomy (GTDB): domain Bacteria; phylum Pseudomonadota; class Alphaproteobacteria; order Sphingomonadales; family Sphingomonadaceae; genus Sphingomicrobium. The sequence continues at coordinate 5,198 of JBDSGH010000218.1, forward strand.
CGGCCAGTGGCTGCCCTACGACCGGATTCCGCCGCAAATGCGGGCGGCGATGATCTCGGTCGAGGACCGCCGCTTCCGCAGCCACATCGGGGTCGACCCGATCGGAGTCGCGCGCTCGATCAAGGTGCGGTTCGATACCGGGCGCTGGACCCAGGGCGGGTCGACCATCACCCAGCAGCTGGCGCGCAACATCTTCCTGACCAACAGCCGGACCCTTGGGCGCAAGATCAAGGAGGGCATCCTGGCGCTCGCGCTGGAGCGCAAGTTCACCAAGAACCAGATCCTCGAACTGTATCTCAACCGGGTTTACTTTGGCGGCGGCGCTTATGGCATCGATGCCGCTTCGCGCCGCTTTTTCGGCCATACCGCCGACGCTCTGTCGCTGGGCGAGGCGGCGATCATCGCCGGGCTGGTCAAGGCGCCGTCCAATTACTCGCCGACCGCCGATGCCGAGGCCGCCCGCCAGCGGTCGGGCGTGGTGCTCAAGTCGATGGTCGACAACGGCTTCGTCAGCGCCGCCGCCGCGGCCTCGGTCGACCCGGCGTCGATCCGCCTGCAGCCGACCAGCAAGCAGAACAGCGTGCGCTATTTCACCGACTGGGCGCTGCCCCAGCTCGAAACGCTGATCGACGATACCAGCGAGCCGATCGACGTCTGGACCACGCTCGACACCGGGATGCAGTCCGCGGCCGATCGCGCGATCGCGGCCAATGCGCCGGCCGGGACGCAGGGGGCTTTGGTCGCACTCGACCGCGACGGCGCCGTGCGGGCGATGGTCGGCGGGCGCGATTATGTCGATTCGCTCTACAATCGGGCGACCCAGGCGCAGCGCCAGCCAGGCTCGGCATTCAAGCTGTTCGTCTATCTGGCAGCGCTCGAATCGGGGATGAAGCCGACCGATACGATGGTCGACGAGCCGATCGAGATCGACGGCTGGCGGCCACGCAACTCCAACCGCACCAACCTCGGCACGGTCACGCTGCGCGAGGCGTTCTCGCGCTCGATCAACACGATCAGCGCCCAGATCGGCGCCAAGCTGGGCTTCGCGACGATCGCCGACATGGCCCGCCGGTTCGGCATCAGCGGCAAGATTTCGACCTATCCGTCGATGGTCCTGGGGACCAGCGACGTCCGCCTGATCGACATGACCCGGGCGTTCGCGTCGGTCGCCAATCGCGGCGTGTCGGTCGCGCCCTACGCCATTCGCAAGGTGGTCACCGCCGACGGCCACCAGCTTTACCAGCGCCACCCGGACGAAGAACGCGTGCTGGTCGCGCCATGGGTCGCGGCCGAAATGACCGACCTGTTGCAGTCGGCGGTGCTGACCGGAACCGGTCGCGCCGCCCAGATCGGTCGCCCGGTGGCGGGCAAGACCGGCACCACGTCGTCCAACAAGGACGGCTGGTTCATCGGTTTTTCGAGCGGCATCACGACCGGGGTGTGGATGGGCCGCGACGACGCCCGCACGGTCGCCGGGCTGCAGGGCGGGACGGCGCCGGCGCGGGCGTTCCACGACTTCATGGTCGTCGCCGTCGCGCGCCGCCCGGTCGAGCAATTCCAGACCGAAGTGCCGATGCCCAACTGGCAGCTCGAGCCAGACGAGGAAGCGTGGGGCATCCCGCCCGAAGAGCTTGGGGTCGAGCCGCTGGTCGACGCCGACGGCAATCCGCTGCCGCCGCGCGAGCCGGGCCCGACCCAGCCGGCCCAGCCGGGCAACGTGCGGCCCGACGGGACCGGCACCCAGGAGCAGTGGGGCAACGAGATTATCGGTCGTGGCGGCCAGCGCCCGCCGCTGCCGCAGACCCAGGAGCAGCCGCTCCAGCCGTTGCCGCGTCCGCCGCAGCCACGGCCACCGCAGCCGCGCTCAGTCCCCGCGCCCGATCCGCTTCAGCCGCGGCCCGACACGGCGCAATAGCCCGCGCGCGGCGGCGACATCGCCGCCGAAGCAGTGCGAAAACAAATGCGCCTCGAGCCGCTTGAAGCGCGCGCCATGGTCGAGGTGGACGAGGTGGGCGACTTCGTGGGCGACGACGAACCGCCGCGCCGCCGGCGGGGCCAGGATCAGCCGCCAGCTGTAGCGGATCTTGCGTTCGGCCGAGCAGCTGCCCCAGCGGGTGTTGGCGTCGCCGACCGCGACCGAGCTGGGCGATATGCCGGCGGCGGCGGCAACCTCCGCCGTTTCGCTCGACAGGGTTTCGAGCGCGAGGCGCTTGAGGAAGGTCTCGATCCGCCGCGCAAAGGCGCTTTGCGGTCCGCCGCAGCGCAACTCGTCGCCGGCCAGGCGCGGCACGCGGGCTTCGGCCGGGGCCCACACCAGGCGGGTCTCGCGGCCGTCGATCGGCACGATTGCGCCGGGCGCGAACGGCTCGCCGGGGATGGCGTCGGCGAGCTGGGTGGCGACCCATTCATGCTGTTCGGCGGCCCACGCCAAAGCGGTCCGCGCGCTGGTCCGGACCGGGCAGGTGAGCTTGAGCACACCGCGCCGCTCGTCGAACCGCAGGCGCAAGCGGCGGGCGCTGCGCAACGGATGAATTTCCACCGGGACCGGGAGATCGGGGTGAACCGCGAGGTGCTTAGAGCGCGCGCTCGACCACATGAAACTCAAGGTCCCCCGCATCGTCTTCGCTGACCGTCCAGCCGCGCGTCGACTGCCCGGCTGTATGCACGCTGTCGCGGCTGCCGGAGATCAGATAGTGCCATTCGCGCAGCGGTTCGCCATTGGCCCGCAGGCGATAGGCGCAGGTGTCCGGCAACCAGTCGAGCGTGTCGAGCTTGGACCGGTCGAGGGTCACGCAATCGGCGACCCTTTGCTTGCGATGGCTGTAGTCGGAGCATTGGCCGCTGCGCCGGTCGAGCAGCTTGCAGGCGACATTGGTCGGATAGAGGATGCCGGTTTCCTCATCCTCGAGCTTGTGCACGCAGCACCGCCCGCAGCCATCGCACAGCGCTTCCCACTGGCCGCGGTCGAGCGCCGCCAGCGGCTGCTCCCAGAACGGCGGCTTGGCGGCCGGAAGTTTGGCGTTGTTCATGACAGGCTTACCCATGGTCTGCTATCGCATCCCGATCAAGCGCGGGCAGTTGGGGATCAAACCATCATGAATCGGCTAAGGGTCGCGGCAGCGGCGTTGGCAATCGCTTTGTCGGCGTCACCGGCAGTGGCGCAATCGAGCATGCTCGGCAGCGATTTCATCTCGGCCGTGCGCTCGCGCGACGGGACCAAGGCGATGGACCTGCTGCGCGAGAAAGGCACAGTCGTCCTCAACACCCGCGACGACCGCGGCGAGACCCCGCTCAACGTCGCCATCTCGCGCCGCGACGATGAATGGACCGGGTTCCTGATCAGCCAGGGCGCCGATCCCAATTTGCCCGGACGCAATGGCGACACGCCGCTGATCGCGGCCGCGCGGGTCGGTTTCGAAGCCGCCGCCGCCGACCTCATCCGGCTGCATGTCAAGATCGATTCAACCAACAAGATGGGCGAAACGCCGCTGATCGTGGCGGTCCAGCAGCGCCAGCCGGTGATCGTCAAGCTGCTGCTGGCGGCCGGTGCCAATCCCGACAAGGCCGATTCCGCGGCCGGGCTGACCGCCCGCGACTATGCCAAGCGGGACAACCGCACGCGCGAGATCATCAAGCTGATCGAGGCCAAGAAGCCCAAGGCCTGAGCGGCGTCCCGGAGCTAGTTGCCGTCGCCGAGGGTCGGGTCGATCTGCGCCGACAGCCGCCGCGCGGCGCGGCGCGCGAAGCGCAGCAGCTCGGCCTTGCGCCGCGCCGGGGCGAGCGGGCGGTGGAGCGCATCGCGCATTATCGCGGCGTCATAGCGGTCGGCGACGATCAGCCCGGCGGCACCCGGCAGATAGCGTTCATGCTCGAGGATGGCGGCGAGGAACGGCGGCACCGCCCAGAAGAAATGGTCGCAATAATCGAGATAGTCGGTCCATTTGGAGTCGCCGACCAGATCGGCCTTGGCGACCTTGATCTCGACGATCGTCAGCCCGCCCTTGGCGTCGATCGCCATCATGTCGGCGCGGCGGCCGTTGGGCAGCGGCACTTCGCAGATCGAAAACAGGTCGCGCCGGCAGAACAAGCGAGTGACTCCGCGCGCGACTTCGCCGGCGATCGGCGGAGCGTCGACGAAGCAGGAAGAATCGAGCGCGACATCCATCGCGCCAGATTAGAACAGAACGGGAATAGGCGAAAGCCGCTCTAGCGGTAGAAGATGTGGTTGCCGATCGAGGCGACGCGCTTCAATTTCCAGTTCGGCGAAACCCGGCGGGCGTGGAAGAACAGCGCCTTGGGCGCGGCCGAGTCCCTGAGGTCCTTGTCGACGATCTGGGCGATCGCGACCGCGGTCTGCCACTGGCGGCTCGAGCGCGGGACGCTCGGCAGCGCGCGGCCGTGGATGAACGAGAATTGGCTGCGCTGGAACAGCACGCCGCAATAAGACGACGGGAAGCGGCCGTTGGAATTGGCGCGGTTGGCGATCACTTCACCGACCGCCAGCTGGCCGGCCAGCGGCTCGCTCTTGGATTCATAATAGATCCCGACCGCGAGGCATTCGAGCTCGCGGCTGGCGGTCTGCGACGAGCGCAGCTGGGACACCAGCGAACCGAGGTCGAGGCCCGAATAATCATGGCGCGGCGCCGGCTGGGTGCCGGGCAACGGCGCCAGCGGGTCGGCGACGGGTGCGTCGGCCGTATCCTGCGGAGCGGCGAGTTCGATTGACAGCGGCGACGGAACGACGGTCCGCGGCAGCGCTGCACTGGAAATCGGAATCAGGGGCTCGGACGCCGACCCGACCTGGGCGGGAGCAACCGAGCTGGCACTGAGAGCGCCAAGAATAAGCAACCCTGAACGAAGCGATGGCAACATGCATACCGTAATTTGTGCGGTTAACCGCCCTCTGGCGGACCCGGGTACGTGCGGTAATTCCGCTTATGGCCCCTGGGGTGGTTCCCCGTCTCGCGTAGCATTTTCGCCGAAATTTCGGTCGGAAAATGCCCCCCGCTCTGATTGACGAGGTCGCTTGTCCCGGTCGCGGCGGGCCGGGTCAACCCAAAGCGGTCGTTTCAGCGATGAATCGTTCCGCGTCCGCGATGTCCAGTTCGATTGCCCATAAATCCGCGTCGAATCGTGTGCGCTTTGAGAGGAAATCATCGATTTCCTGGGAACTTGCCGATTCGGCCGGTCCGACCGCCTGCCAGCGATAGCCGCTGTCGAGGTCGAGCACGCGCTCGAGGCAGGCGACGTGGCGACCGCGGCTGCTGATCACCAGCAGCAGGGCGCCGCGGTCGGGATCGCCTTTCTTGAGGATGGTTGCGAAATCGCCGTCGGCGGCCGCGCGGCGGACCAGCCCGGCCGCTTCGAGCGCGGCCGGCAGCCGGTCGTCGGTCATGGTTTAGGCGACTTCGCGTTCATCGGTCCCCATCAGCACCGCCGCCAGCGCGTCGCGGCTGCGCGCGCCGCGCATCTGCTCGAGCGTTCGCGCATGGCGCGTGACCCGGCTGATCGCGGCCAGCGCCTTCAAATGCTCGGCCCCGGCCTCGGGCGGCGACAGCAGCAGGAAGATGAGGTCGACCGGAGCCTTGTCGAGCGCCTTGAAGTCGACCGGGTCGGCGAGGCGCACGAACAGGCCGTAAATCCGGCTCAGGCCCTCGATCTTGCCGTGGGGGATGGCGACCCCCTGGCCGAACCCGGTCGAACCCAAGCGCTCGCGCTCGGACAGGCTGGCGAGGATGCTCGCCGAATCGAGGTTGAGTCGCTGACCCGACAAATTCGCCAGTTGCTGCAGCACGTTACGCTTGCTGCCGCCCGGGAAGGCAGTCTTGATCGCATCGAAATCGAGAAATTCGGAAAGCTGCATGGCCGCACTCTACTAAGGGACGCACTGGCGAACGACGGACCGTGCATCGCACGCCGGGCGCAATTGGAAATGGGTGTCAGGAGCCGTGCGGCTCGACCCAGCCGATGTTTCCATCCTCTCGTCGGTAAATCATGTTCAGATCGCCCGACGCCGAGTTCTTGAACATCAGCGCAGTCGTGTTGCGCAGGTCCATTAGCATCACCGCGTCGGACACGCTGGCTTCGGGAATGTCGGCCCGGGTTTCGGCGACGATGGTCGGATTGACCGACCCGTCCTCGTCGCTCGGGGGCGACGCAAACACGGTGTAGCCGGCGTTTTCGACATAGGGTTGCTCGCCGCCATCGCCCTTATGGTCGCGGAGCCGTTTGACGTAGCGCCGGAGCTGCTTTTCGATCCGGTCGGCGGCGCCGTTGAAGGCTTGCGGCGCCTCGGCCGCGCAGTGCGACGCCTTGAGCACCACGCCTTGCGCGACGGGAGCCATGATATCGCAGGTGAAATCATTGTGCGGACCGCGCCCGAAGGTGACGTTGGCGGCGATCGCCCGGGAGAAATATTTCTCCGTCATTTCCTCCATGCGGCCGATCGCGTGCTGGCGCAGCGATTCGCCGGTGTCGACCTGATGACCTGCGACCCGAACGTCCACGTGATGAGGCTCCTCTTATCAGTCGGCGCGGCTTTGGGCCTGCGCCAATCACCCGTCAACTTGCGCCTCAGCGCGCCTCGGCGAAGCGCGCCCACAGCGGGTTGGCAAGCTTGGCGATAAACGCGCGGTGGCGCTCGAGTTCCTCAATCGCCGCGTGATGCGGGCGCGCAATCCGCGGCTCGCGGACCGTCACCGTGTTGCCGCGCGCGGCCGGATCGACGCCCGGCGTATCGCCGACCAGGCCAAGCCCGATCTGACGCCCGCCGGTCAGTTCGACATAGACCTGGGCGAGCAATTGCGCGTCGAGCAAGGCGCCGTGCTTGATCCGCTGCGAGCGGTCGACCCCGAACCGCGTGCACAATGCGTCGAGGCTGTGTTTTGCGCCGGGGTGGCGAGTGCGCGCGAGGACCAAAGTGCAGACCATCCGGCTGGTGCACACCGGCGGTCGGCCGCAGCGCCCAAGTTCATGGTTGAGAAAGCCGAAATCGAAGCTCGCATTGTGCGCGACCAGCGGCGAATCCTCGATGAAGTCGAGCAGCTCGCCGGCGCGCTCGCCGAAGCGCGGCTTGTCCGACAGGAAGATCGCCGACAGCCCGTGGACCGCCTCGGCTTCGCTCGGCATCGGCCGTTCGGGATTGAAATACGCGTGGAAGTGGCGGCCGGTCTCGACCCGGTTGAAAATCTCGACGCAGCCGATTTCGACCATGCGGTCGCCGCCGACCGGATTGAGCCCGGTAGTTTCGGTGTCGAAGATAATTTCCCGCACCGCTCTTCTATCCACCCGCGGCCAGGCCGAGACAAGCTAGAATATGATCCACCTGGCGCTGGGTTTCGGCCAGTGAGCCGCCGGTATCGACCACGAAATCGGCGCGGCTGCGCTTGTCCGCGTCGGCCATCTGGCGGGCGAGAATCGCGTCGAACTTGTCCTCGGTCATGCTCGGCCGCGCCAGCACCCGCTCGCGCTGGATCGCCGCCGGGGCAGAGACCACGATGATTTTTTCAAAGGCGCCTTCGCCGGCGGTTTCGAACAGCAAGGGAATGTCGAACAACAGCGCCGGAGAATGACCGTGATCGAGAATGAAGCGGGTCCGCGCCTGGTGCACCGCCGGGTGAACGATCGCCTCCAATGCGGCGAGTTCGTCGGGCTTGCCGAGGACCAGCGCGGACAATGCTTCGCGATCAATCTCGCCGCCGTGGACGCTGCCCGGGAAGCGCCGCGCGATGGCGTCGACCAGCAATCCGCCGGGCGCCTGCAACCGGCGCACTTCGGCGTCGGCGTCGAACAGCGGAACGCCGGCGCGCTCGAACATTTTGGCGACGGTCGACTTGCCCATGCCGATCGACCCGGTCAGCGCGATCGGGATCATGACACGATCAGCCCACGCTCGCGCAGCGCCGCGAGCAACGGCAGCAATGGCAAGCCAAGGATGGTGAAATGGTCGCCGTCGATGCTGCTGAACAATTGCACGCCGGGTCCTTCGATGCGGAAAACGCCGACGCAAAAGGATACCGCCGGCCATTCGCGGCTGAGATACTCCTCGATGAAGCGATCCGATAGGTCGCGCACGTGCAGGCTGGCGCTGTCGCAGTCGCTCCAATCGACCGTGCCGGCGCGCGCCAGCGCGACCGCGCTGGTCAGCACCATCGCCTGGCCCGAGAACAAGCGCAGATGCTCGGCCGCCTGATCGCGATCGGCCGGCTTGTCGAACATCCGGCCGGCGACGCTGACCACCGAATCGCTGCCGATCACCCAGTCCTGCGGGCGTGCGGCGCTGACCGCCACCGCCTTGGCCCCGGCAAGCGCCAGCGCGACCGCCGCCGGATCGTCCAGCCGGGACTTGAGCGCGGCCTCGTCGATCCCGGCCGCGACGACGACATGGTCGACCCCGGCGGCGTCGAGCATCGCATGGCGAATGGCACTGGAGGAAGCGAGCACGATGGGCACGGCATAACCTTGTGGAGAAGTCCGCTTGTGGTCCTAGCCCGGCGATGGGGACAGTCT
>JBDSGH010000219.1:0-6825 GCA_039919095.1 Sphingomicrobium sp.
GTGTCGGGCCAGGACGGCAAGCCGGTGACGCCGATGATGGGCAGCTACGGCATTGGCGTGTCGCGCCTGGTCGGGGCGATCATCGAGGCCAGCCACGACGAGACCGGGATCGTCTGGCCCGAAGCGGTCGCGCCGTGGACCGTCGGCCTGGTCACCATGCGCGCCGACGATCGCCAGTCGGTCGATGTCGCCGAGGACCTCTACCAGCGCCTGACCGAAGCCGGGATCGAAACCCTGTACGACGACCGCGATGAGCGCGGCGGGGTCAAATTGGGCTCGATGGATCTGATCGGCCTGCCGTGGCAGGTGATCATCGGCCCGCGCGGCCTCGCCAACGGCGTGGTCGAGCTCAAGAACCGCCGCAGCGGCGACAAGCTCGAAATGGCGCCCGACGCGGTGGTGGCGAGGTTGAAGGGATGAGCCTGCACGTCTTCCCGGCGGAAGCCGGGACCTCAGCGCGGAACAGGCGCCGCGCGCCCGACGAGTGCCCGGATCAAGTCCGGGGTGGCGCGTTGGGGCGCGCGTCATGATCCTCAACCGCTACGAACGGATGATCGCCCGCCGCTATCTGCTGCCGGGCAAGGGCGAAGGCTTCATCTTCCTGGTCGCCGCGATCAGCCTCGCCGCGGTTGCGTTGGGGGTGGCGGCGCTGATCATCGTGATGAGCGTCATGAACGGCTTCCGCGCCGAGCTGTTCGACAAGATCGTCGGCTTGAACGGCCATGCCATCGTCCAGGGCTATGAAGGCCGCCTGTCCAACTGGGAGCAGATTTCGGTCGCGGCGAGGAAATTGCCCGGCGTGACCTCGGCCCTGCCGCTGATCGAACAGCCGCTGATGGCCTCGGCCAATGGCCGGGTCGAAGGAGTCCTGGTGCGCGGCATGCGGATGCAGGATCTGCGCTCCAACCCGACCATCACCAGCAACGTCACCGCCGGCGACCTCAAGTCGATTTCGCCCGGCAGCGGGCGGATCGCGATCGGCTCGCGCCTGGCCGAAATGCTCGGCGCATACCCCGGCAGCGAAATCAGCCTGATCAGCCCCGAAGGCCGCTCGACCGTGGTCGGCACCGTGCCGCGGATCGTGTCCTACACCATCGGCGCGGTGTTCGAGGTCGGGGTCTATGATTACGACAAGGCGTTCGTGATCATGCCGATGGAAGACGCCCAGTCGCTGCTGATGCTCGGCGACCAGGTCGGAATGATCGAAATCCAGTCGACCGATCCGGACAAGGTCGGCGAAATGCTTGCGCCGCTGCAGCCGCTGGTCCGTGGCCACGGCATCATCGTCGATTGGCGGCAGATGAATTCGGCACTGTTCGAAGCGCTCGAGGTCGAGCGCATCGCGATGTTCGTGGTGCTGTCGCTGATCGTGCTGGTCGCCGTGTTCAACATCCTGTCGTCGCTGATCATGCTGGTCCGCGCCAAGACCCGCGACATCGCCATCCTGCGCACCATGGGGGCGAGCCGGCGCGGGATGATGAAGGTGTTCGTCACGGTCGGCGTGACGATCGGCTCCCTGGGCATCATCCTCGGCATGATCATCGGCGCGATCTTCCTCTTTTTCCGCCAGGGCGTGGTCAATGCGATTCAGTATCTGACCGGCCAGAATCTGTGGGACCCGTCGGTCCGCTTCCTGTCCGAGCTGCCGTCCAAGACCGACCCGTTCGAAGTCACCGCGATCGTCCTCATCGCGCTCATCCTGTCGTTTCTCGCAACGCTCTACCCGGCGTGGAAAGCGGCCAGCACTGACCCGGTCCAGGTCCTGCGCTATGAGTGAGCCGGTCCTGCGCACCCGCGGGCTCAAGCGCAGTTTCACTCAGGCCGACGTCACCATCGATGTCCTGCGCGGGGTCGATCTCGAGGTCCAGCCGGGCGAGATCGTCGCGCTGTTGGGGCCGTCGGGTTCGGGCAAGTCGACCTTGCTCCAGGCGGTCGGGCTGCTCGAGGGCGGGTTCGAGGGCTCGATCCAGATCGCCGGCCGCGAAGCTTCGGAGCTCGACAATGACGCGCGCACCGAACTGCGCCGCGAAGCGCTCGGTTTCGTCTACCAGTTCCACCATCTGCTGCCCGATTTCGACGCGCGCGAAAACGTCATGCTGCCGGTGTTGATCAAGGGCGGCGACAAGGGTGCCGCGCGGACCCGTGCCGAACAGGTGCTCGGCGCGCTCGGCCTGGCATCGCGGCTCGATCACCGCCCGTCGAAGCTGTCCGGCGGCGAGCAGCAGCGGGTCGCGGTCGCCCGCGCGCTTGCCAATCGCCCGCCGCTGGTGCTCGCCGACGAGCCTACCGGCAACCTCGACGAGGCGACCGCCGACGTGGTCTTCGCCGAATTCCTCAACCTCGTCCGGGGTGAAGGCAGCGCTGCTTTGGTCGCCACCCACAACGAACGCATCGCGGCCAAGATGGACCGCGTCCTCCGGCTCCATGACGGCCGGCTTGACTGATCGGGAGCCGACTCCCGATCGGGGCGTTAGCGACCCCATGCGGCGCCTCACTCCAACGACCATGGCCCTGATCGGCGGCGCGATTGTCATCCTCATCCTGGTCTTCCTGCTGGTCCGCGGCGGCAATGAGAATTCCGACAAATTGACCGACGCGCAGGTCGCCGGCGGGGCCTCCGCCAACGACCCCGAAAAGCTCTGCGCGGCGCAGGACACCTACGATTTGATCAAGCGCGAACTGTTTCGCCGCGCGGCGCAATTGCGTGGCAGCGACCAGGGCGCGTTCGACAAGCTCGCCGCTTATTCGGTGGTCCGCATGGATGCGCCGATGCTCAAGAGCCACGACGAGGACGTCGGCACGATCGAATGCACCGGGACGCTCGCGCTCGACCTCCCGCCCGGCGTTGCGGTGGTCGGCGGCCGGCACACCCTGACCGCCGATCTCGGCTACGCGCTCCAGCCCGCCGCCGACGGCACTGGCAACGTCCTGACGCTGACCAACGACGATTCGATCGTCACGCCGCTGGCGACCCTGGCGCGGGTCGGCGCTCCGACCGGCCAGCCGCTGACGCCCGACAATCCTGCCGCCGCGGCCGCCCCGCCGGTGGCGGTCGAGCCGGCACCGGTCGCGCCGCCGCCGCCGGTCGCTGCGCCGCAGCCGGCCGCATCGCCCCGGCCGAGCTTCGACTGCCGCTTTGCCCGCACCCGCAGCGAGCTTGCGGTGTGCAACGATACCGACTCCGGCCTCGCCGGCCTTGACCGGCAAATGGCGGCCCAGTTCAACAGCGCGATGGCCGAGGCCGATGGGCAACAACGCGCCTTGCTCCAGAGCACGCGCGGCCGCTTCCTTGGCTTTCGCGATGCGTGCCGCTCGAATTCGTGCATTGCCGACGCCTATCGTGGGCGGATGGCCGAGATCCGCGACATCATGGCTGGCCGCTGGAAATCCCCCCGTTAGACTGACCGGCTGACGGTTGGTCGATTGACGCTTGCCGCCGCGACCCGGTTGCGGGTCTTGAGTTGCGACGGGGAGGGCAAATATGATCTTTCGGCACTGCAGTCTTGCGATCCTGGCGACGCTTGCCAGCGGCGCTTCGGCACAGACCACGGCACCCGCGGCGCCAGCGGCCCCGCCGCCGCCCGCCTGCACCGCTCCCGAACATCGCCAGTTCGATTTCTGGGCCGGCTATTGGGATGTCTATCCGACCGGCCAGACGACGTTGGTCGCCCATAGCCTGATCGAAAAGCTCTACGCCGGCTGCGCCATCCGCGAGAATTGGATGCCGCTCAAGGGAACCGGCGGCGGAAGCCTCAACAACTATGTCACCGAGGACAAGCGCTGGCACCAGACCTGGGTCGATTCGTCCAATGCCCGGGTAGAATTCGCCGGCGGGCTGGTCGCCGGCAAGATGGTCCTGGTCGGCGACTGGAAAGGCGTCCTCGGCCCAGGCCAGGATGCCGTCACGCGGATGACCTATTCAAAAGGCGCCGACGGCTCGGTGCGTCAGTTCGGCGAGACCTCGGTCGACTTCGGCACGACCTGGCAGCCAAGCTTCGACTTCACCTACAAGCCAAGCAAGGACCCGGCGCCGAAATAGGCCGCCCAACTAACTGTGGAAAACCGGCGGTGGTGGGTTCCTTCGCCGGGCGGAAGCGCCATATTGGCAGCCGTGACCGCGCCTTACATTCCGCTTCGCAATCTGTCCTGCTTCACCATGCTCGAAGGAGCGATGGAGCCCAAGACGATCGCCGAGCGCGCGGCTCTTCTCGGCTTCCCGGCGATCGCTCTGACCGACCGCAACGGGCTCTATGCGGCGATGCCGTTCAGCGATGCCTGCGCGGCCAAGGGCGTCCAGCCGATCATCGGCGCGATGCTGGCGGTCGCCCGCCCGGCCGAGATTGGCGGCGGACCGGCGTTCGAAGGCGGGCAGGGGCTCGACTGGCTGGTGCTGCTGGCCAAGGACGAGGCGGGCTACGCCAATCTGTGCAAGCTGGTCTCGCTCGCCCATCTCGACCGCCCGCTGGCAGAGGAGCCGCATGTCCCGCTGGCCGCGCTCGACGGCGCCAGTGACGGGCTGATTGCGCTCACCGGCGGCTCGGAAGGAGCGCTGGCGCGGCTGCTCGCGGACGGCCAGGCGACCAAGGCCAACGCCTATCTCGACCGCTTGAAAGCGCTGTTTCCCGAGCGGCTCTATATCGAATTGAGCCGCCGCGGCGACGCGGTTGAGGAAGCTGCCGAGAACGCGCTGATCGACCTCGCATACGCCGCCGACCTGCCGCTGGTCGCGACCAACCCCGCCGCTTACACCGATCCCAGTTTCCACGCCGCCCACGATGCTTTGCTGTGCATCGCCCACTCGGCCTACATCGAGAGCGCCGAGCGGGTCACTTCGTCGGCCGCGGCGTGGCTCAAGGACGGCCCCGCGATGGCCGAGCTGTTCGCCGACCTGCCCGAAGCGATCGCCAACACCGCGGTGATCGCCCAGCGCTGCTCGATCGCCGCGCCGCAGCGCCGGCCGATCCTGCCGCGGCTGTCAGACGACGAGGATGAAACGCTCCGGCGCGACGCCCGCGCCGGGCTTGCCCAGCGCATGGTCGGCCGCGCCGCCGCCGAGCAGGAAGCCTATTTCAAGCGCCTCGATTTCGAACTCGACGTGATCACCGGAATGGGTTTTGCCGGTTACTTCCTGATCGTTGCCGACTTCATCAAATGGGCCAAGGGCGAAGGCATTCCGGTCGGCCCCGGGCGCGGTTCGGGCGCGGGCTCGGTGGTCGCCTGGTCGCTGACCATTACCGACCTTGACCCGATGGCGCTCAACCTCTTGTTCGAACGCTTCCTCAATCCCGAACGCGTGTCGATGCCCGATTTCGACATCGATTTCTGCGAAACGCACCGCGACCAGGTGATCGCCTACGTCCAGCGCAAATACGGCCGCGACCGCGTTGCGCAGATCATCACCTTCGGCCGCTTGAAAGCGCGCGCGGTCCTCAAGGACACCGGCCGCGTATTACAGATGAGCTACGGCCAGGTCGACCGCCTGGCCAAGCTCATCCCCAACCACCCGACCGAGCCGTGGGACCTCAAGCGCGCGCTCAACGGCGTCAGCGAGCTTGCCGCCGAATATCGCGATGATGCCGACGTCAAGCGCCTGTTCGACCTGGCGATGAAACTCGAAGGCCTTCCGCGCCACGCCTCGACCCATGCCGCCGGGGTGGTCATCGGCGACCGCCGGCTGGACGAGTTGGTGCCGCTTTACCGCGACCCGCGCTCCGACATGCCGGTGACCCAGTTCGACATGAAATATGTCGAGGCGGCGGGGCTGGTGAAGTTCGACTTCCTCGGGCTGAAGACGCTGTCGGTGCTCAAGCAGGCGCAGCAGATGCTCGCCGCCCAGGGGGTCACGGTCGATCTCGACGCGCTGCCGTGGGACGATCCCGAGGTTTATGAATTGCTCCAGCGCGGCGACACGGTCGGCGTCTTCCAGCTCGAATCCGAAGGCATGCGGCGCACCCTGTCGGCGGTCCGCCCGACCGCGTTCGGCGACATCATCGCGCTGGTCGCGCTCTACCGCCCGGGCCCCATGGACAATATCGGCATGTTCGGCGACCGCAAGAACGGCCGGGTCGAAATCGCCTACCCGCACCCGATGCTGGAAGAGGTGCTCAAGGAAACTTACGGCATTTTCGTCTACCAGGAGCAGGTGATGGAGGCGGCCAAAGTGCTGGCCGGCTTCAACCTTGGCGAGGCCGATTTGCTGCGCCGCGCGATGGGCAAGAAGATCAAGTCGGAAATGGACGCCCAGCGCGCCGGCTTCGTCGCCGGCTGCCTTGCGGTCAACGCCATCCCGGCGGCCAAGGCCAACGAGCTGTTCGACCTGATCGACAAGTTCGCCGGCTACGGTTTCAACAAGAGCCACGCCGCCGGCTACGCGCTGATCGCCTACCAGACCGCCTGGCTCAAGGCCCACCACCGCGCCGAATTTTACGCCGCCTCGATGAGCTTCGACATGGCCCAGACCGATAAATTGGCCTTGTTCGTCGAGGACATCCGCCGCGCCGGAGTGACCTGCCTCGCGCCCGATATCAACGCCAGCCGCGCCGATTTCTCGGTCGAACGCGATGCCGTGCGCTACGCGCTGGGCGCGCTCAAGGGGGTTGGCGAGAAAGCGATGGAGGCGCTGGTCGCCGAGCGCGAGGCCAACGGGCCGTTCGCCAGCCTCGAGGACTTCGCGGCGCGGATCGACCCGCGGCTATTGAACCGGCGCCAGATCGAAAGCCTCGCCGCGGCCGGTGCGTTCGACACCCTCGCGCCCGATCGCGCGGCGCTGTTCGCGGCGGCCGAAACCCTGCTCGCCCATGCCGTCAGCGCCGCCGACGAGCGCTC
>JBDSGH010000220.1:0-3671 GCA_039919095.1 Sphingomicrobium sp.
GCCACGATCCGCGCCAAGACCGCGCAATATGGCCGCGAGTGGAACATGAGCGCGCGCGACCAGGAATTGCCGCCGCCCAATGCGATGGTCGGCCGGCTGACCCGCGCCCAGGCCAATTATGCCGAGACCTTTCCGATTGCGATGGTCGCGCTGATCGGCGTCGTGGTCGCCGGCCGGACCAGCGAATGGACCACAATCGGCGGCTTGATTTGGCTCGGCGCCCGGCTGGTCTATCTGCCGCTCTACGCGCTTGGCGTGCCGAAATGGCGGACGCTGGTCTATTCCGTCAGCACGGTCGGCATTGTCATGGTCCTGTGGCCGCTGTTGGCGCCCTAACGCAGCTTGGTGATCTTGAGCTTGTCCGCTTTGGCACGGAGCTGGACCGATTCCTCGCTGCGGGTCAGCGCCTTGGCGATCGCGCGCAGCGCCATGCCCTTGCCGGCAAGCAGGTGAAGCTTCTGGATCTCGTCCTGCTTCCACGGCTGGCGGTGGCGCTCGAATTTTTCACTCATGTTCAAACTCTCCTGGCAAGCGCGCCACCCCTAGCGCGCTTGCAGTCACTGGCGCCATCCGCAGCCATTGCCTAAGCCGAACCCATGCCCGCCAACCCGCTCGCCTGCTCGACCTGCCCGGTGCGCGACCGCGCCGCTTGCTCGGCGCTGAGCGAGGAGGAGCGGCGCGAAGTGACCCGGATCGGGCATCACCGGCGGCTGGCGCGCGGCGCCACCCTGATCGCCAGCGGGGACGAGGACATCGCCTGTGCGACGCTGATTTCGGGAGCGCTCAAGATCAGCAGCTTCGGCCACGACGGGACCGAGCGGATCGTGTCGCTGGTCCACCCCGCCGGGTTCGTCGGCGAGATGTTCGCTCCGGTCGCGCACCATGACATCGTGGCGCTGACCGACAGCGAACTGTGCGTGTTCCCCAAGGAGCTTTACGCGCGCGCCATCGAACGCTTCCCGGCGCTCGGCCGAGCGCTGCATCGCCGGTCGGCCGAGGACTTGCTCGAAAGCCGCGCCTTAATCGACTTGATGAGCCGCCGCACCGGCCGGCAAAAGGTCGCCGGGTTCCTGCTGGCGATGGCCCGTTCGGCCAGCGAATCGCCGTGTCACCCGGCGCCGCGCTTCGACCTCCAGCTGACTCGCGGCGAAATGGCCGGGATGCTCGGCGTGACGATCGAAACGGTCAGCCGCGAACTGACCGTGCTCGAACGCGGCCGCGCCATCCATCGCGAGGGCGCGCGCGGCATCGAGATCGTCGACCTTGCGCGGCTCGAGGGCTTCGCCGGCGCCTAGACCAGCGCGGCAATGGTCGCCACCGCCAGCGCGAAGCCGAAGATCAGCACCGGCAGCAGCAGCACCAGCGTGGCCGCTTCGCCGGCGCCGACGCGGCCGTTGAGCGTATCGACGCCGTGGTCGACGAATTGCGTCCAGCTTAGCGCGTGGCTGCGGCTGTCAGCGGGGTCCATCCGCGCCCACAGTGCGGGAACGGTGAAAAAGGCGGCGATGAAAAATACGAAGACCGCGTAGGGCACGGCCAGGCCGGGAGTGGCGAAGGTTAGACACAACACGCTGACGAAGCCGAGGTAGAGCGCGGCGGAGACGAGGTGCAGCACCGGCGGCAGCCCGAACGAGCGATCGTTGCACGCGCGGGCGGCCGGGGCGGCCGAGATTTCGTTGCGGGCGACGAGGAGATCGTGGGTGAGATGGATGGACATGAGCAAACTCCGCTGTTCGCTTAGTCCACTAGCTGCGCTGTCCCGGCGACGCTTTGACCATCGTCAAAGTCGCGCGGCTGGCATCCCGCTGGCACCCTGCTAAACCCCGCCGACCTATGCCGGACACCCAGAACCATCTCTATCTCGTCGACGGGTCGAGCTACATCTTTCGCGCCTATCACCGGCTGCCGCCGCTGACCAACCGCGAGGGCCTCAATGTCGGCGCGGTCTATGGCTATACCAGCATGCTGTGGAAGCTCGCCGACAGCCTCAACAAGGCCGACGGGCCGACCCACATGGCGGTCATCCTCGACAAGTCGGAGCATACGTTCCGCAACGAGATGTACGACCAGTACAAAGCCCACCGCCCGCCGGCGCCGGCCGACCTGGTGCCGCAGTTCCCGCTGATCCGCACCGCGACAAGGGCGTTCTCGATCCCGTGCATCGAGGAGCAGGGGCTCGAGGCCGACGACATTATCGCCTGCTACGTCACCGCCGCCAAGAAGGCCGGGTGGAAGGTGACCATCGTCAGCTCCGACAAGGATCTCATGCAATTGGTCGAGGACGGCTCGGTCGACATGCTCGACACGATGAACGACCGCCGGATCGACGAAGCCTATGTCAACGACAAGTTCGGCGTGGGGCCGGAGCTGGTCGGCGACGTCCTCGCGCTGATGGGCGACAGCGTCGACAATGTGCCCGGCGTGCCCGGCGTCGGTCCCAAGACCGCGACCCAGCTGATCCAGCAGTTCGGCGACCTGGCGACGGTGCTTGCCAGCACCGACCAGATCGCCAAGCCCAAGTTGAAGCAGAATCTGATCGAGCATGCCGACAATGCGCGGCTGTCGCGCGAGCTTGTCCGGTTGGTGTGCGACTCGCCCTTGCCCGAGCCGCTCGAGGATCTGGCGCTGACCGGGATCCCGCCCCAGCCCTTGAAGGAGTTCCTTGAGGAGCAGGGCTTCAAAACCCTGCTGGCGCGG
Organism: Sphingomicrobium sp.; assembly: GCA_039919095.1. GTDB lineage: Bacteria > Pseudomonadota > Alphaproteobacteria > Sphingomonadales > Sphingomonadaceae > Sphingomicrobium. The sequence continues at coordinate 2,698 of JBDSGH010000220.1, forward strand.
ATGGTCGGCGGCCGCGGCGGGCTTGGCGGGAGCAGCAGCGGCGGCGGCATCAATGACGTCATGGCGTCGGCCTCCATGCCGCAGCCCAAGCCGCCGACGCCGGCCGAGGCGATCGCGGTCGACCGCTCGACCTATGAGACGGTGACCGACGAAGCGGCGCTCGACCGCTGGATCGAAGAAGCGCGCGGCTATGGTCAGATCGCGGTCGACACCGAGACCGACTGCATCGATTGCGTGATCGCCCGGCTGGCCGGGATTAGCCTCGCGACCGCCCCCAACCGGGCTTGCTACGTGCCGGTCGGCCACAGCGGCGCCGACCTCTATTCGGACGCTCCGAGCCAGCTCGACAAAGCGGTCGTGATGGCCAAATTGAAGCCGCTGTTCGAAGACCCCGCGGTGCTCAAGATCGGGCACAATTTCAAATATGACTGGGTCATGTTCGACAAGGAGGGGATCGACGTCGCCCCCTATGACGACACCATGCTGCTGAGCTTCGACCTCGACGCCGGCTTGCACGGCCACGGCATGGACGAGCTTGCCAAGCTCCACTTCGACCATGACTGCATCGCCTTCAAAGCGGTCTGCGGGAGCGGTGCCAAGCAGATCACGTTCGACAAGGTGTCGCTGCCGCAAGCCACGGAATATGCGGCGGAAGATGCGGATATCACACTGCGCCTGTGGCACCGGCTGAAGCCGCGCGTGACGGCCGAGGCGGCGGCGCAAGTGTATGAGCGGGTCGACCGCCCGCTGGTGCCGGTGATCGGCCGCATGGAGCGCCGCGGGGTCAAGGTCGACCGCGACTATCTGGCCAAATTGTCGGGCGAGTTCGCGACCGAGATCGCGGCGCTCGAGCAGCGCATCTACGGCGCCGCCTGCGGCCCGTTCACGATCGGGTCGACCCAGCAACTTGGCCAGGTGCTGTACGAGCGGCTCGGTCTCAAGGGCGGGCGCAAAGGCAAGAGCGGCGCCTATTC
>JBDSGH010000221.1:0-4820 GCA_039919095.1 Sphingomicrobium sp.
GCCGGCCTGAATGAGCCGTAAAACCGTTCATCACCACAAGTGCTAACGATAACGAAGCACTCGCAATTGCTGCGTAACTGATGGCCTAACGGCCTAGGTTACAAAGACAAAAGCGCGGTCGGACCCCGCCGGGCAACAGAAGGGGAATCCAGCGGCCTCCGGAGGAGCCGGGCAACAGAATCCTCCGGACTTTTTCATTTTGTTCGTCGATGACGAAGGCGCGGAGCCGGGCAAAACAATCCCCTGGACCTCACCCGCCATTGGACGATTGGTCGAAGCCGGCTTGCAAGCTGGCCGCGGGCATCGCATTCCGGCCGCTCAATCTGTGGGGGATTTCGCAATGACGATCGGTCGTTTTTCGGCGCTGCTGCTGGCCGCTTGCGCGTCGAGCGCGTTGAGCGCGGCCCCGGTGGCCAAGGACCAATTGCTGGTCCAGCCGCCCAGCGCGAGCCATTATGTGGTGGTCTCGGCCGCCGGCAAGCACGGCGACCAATGGGCCTGGACCCAGCCCGACGGGACGCTTGCAAGCCGTTATTCGCAGTCGCTGCGCGGCTGGATCACCGAGACCGACGAAGTGATGGCGCTCGGCCCCGACGGCCTGCCGACCAGGATCGTGATCCGCGGCGTGACCCCCAACGGCGACGCCGCCGAGAGCTTTGCGGTGAGCGACGGCAAGGCGCGCTGGACGAGCACCGCCGACAGCGGCGAAGTCGCCGCCGCGCCCGGCTTCTACCTCGCCACCGGCGGCACCAACATGGCCAATATCCCGCTGGTCACGGCGCTGGTCAAAGCCGGGCCGGCCGGGCTTGCCTTGTTCCCGAGCGGCCACGCGACGCTCGACAAGGCAGGCACGCTGAGCGTCACCGGCCCCGCCGGGCCCAAGACCGTCCAGCTCGCCTGGCTGCGCGGCGTGCTGCCGTCGCCTTCGCCAATCTGGCTCGATTCCGACGGGCGCTATTTCGCCGAGGTCGGCGCGATTTCGACCATGTCCGCGGGCTATGAGCACAATTTGGAGGCGATGAACGACTACCAGGACGTCGCCACCGCCAACGCCGTGCGCGATATCGCCCATCGCTTCCCCACGCCCGCTGCCAAGGCGCCGGTGCTGTTCGACCATGTCCGCCTGTTCGATGCCGACAAGGGCGTGTTCGTCGCCAACCAGGCGGTGCTGTCAGAGGACGGCAAGGTCGCCGCGATCGGCGCCGCCGGATCGATCAAGGCGCCGGCCAATGCAGTGGTCATTGACGGACAGGGCAAGACCCTCGTGCCCGGCCTATGGGACAGCCATCTGCACATCGGCGACGACTGGAACGTGCTGATGAACATGGCCACCGGGATCACCAGTTTCCGCAGCCCCGGCACTGAGATCGATCGCGCGGTCGACGCGACCAAGCGGTGGCGGTCGCACGACCTGTTGATGGGCGAGCCGTTCATTTCGCAGATCATCGACCGCAAGGATCCGCTGGCGGCGCAGGGCGCGGAAATCGTGTCGAGCGAGGCCGAGGCGATCGCGGCCGTCCACAAGATCCATGACGCCGGGCTGTGGGGCGTGAAATTCTACACCTCGATGAATCCGGCGTGGATCGCACCGGCGGCGGCGGAGGCCCACCGGCTCGGGATGCACGTCCACGGCCATGTGCCCGCCGGCATGCGCCCGTGGGATGCGGTCAAGGCCGGTTATGACGAGATCACGCACATCAACTTCGTCGCCATGCAGGCGATGCCGCAGGCGGTGGTCGACAAGGCCAACACCGCGGCGCGGCTCGAAGGACCGGCGAAATATTTCAAGGACGTAGACTTGAATGGTGCGGTGATGCGGCCGTTCATTGCCGACCTCGCCAAGCGCCACACGATCGTCGACCCGACCCTGGTGACATTTGAGGCGTCGTTCATTTCGGACGGCGGCGTGCCGGCCGACGCCTACGCCTCGTACATGGGGATATTGTCGCCGGTCTATGACCGCTCGTTCAAGGCCGGCGGCTATCCGGTGGTCGCGGGCTATACCCGCGACGATTATCGCAAGAGCTGGGCCAAATTGGTCGGCCTGGTCGGCGCGATGCACAAGGCGGGGGTAACGATCGTCGCCGGCACCGACGGCCAGGGGATCGAGCTGGTGCGCGAGATCGAGCTCTACAAGACCGCGGGGTTCACTCCCGCCGAAGCGCTCCAGTCGGCGACGATCGTGCCGGCGCGGATGGTCGGCGCGGACCGGCGCACCGGATCGATCGCGGTCGGCAAGGAAGCCGACATGGTGCTGGTCGACGGCGACGTGGCCAACGACCTTGGCGCGCTGCGCCGGGTGGTGACCGTGGTCAGCGACGGCTATCTGATGGACGGCGATGCGCTGCGCAAGGCGGCGGGGTTTAGCGGCCGGCCCAAATAAGGCTTGCCTATGACTCCCTGGTCCGGCGCGCGTATAACGGCGCCGTAAAAGGGGGCGATATGGGCGCATGGGGCAAGTGGCTGATCGCGGCGACGGCGACGCTATTGGTGGCCGGATGTCTGTGGACTCCGGGCAAGTTCACCGCCGAGCTGGCGCTGCGCAAGGGCGGTGCGTTTGTGCTCGATTATCGCGGCGAAATTATCTTCCAAGTGCCCGACGACAAGGGGGAGCAGCCGCACGCGCCATGGGCCGACGCGATGGCCCAATGCACCACTGGCGGAGGGCCGGAATTGCACGCCGGTACGGTTACGCCGACCTCTGATGACGCCGACGCGCCGAAAAAGCGCAGCTGCAGCGCCGCCGAAACCGCGACCGTTAAGGAACTCTATCGGCAACAGGGGATCGACCAGGCGGAACGGACCCGCAAGCAAGCCGATGAGATGGCCAAGATGTTCGGCCTGCCCGGCGCCGACGACGAGTCCAACCGTCGCTTCGCCGCAAGCTTGATGAAATACAAAGGGTGGCGCTCGGTCGCTTACCGCGGGAAGGGCGTGTTCGATGTCGATTATCATTTCGAAGGCCGCGCCGACCAGGATTACGCGTTCCCGATGATGCCCGATTCCAACCTGGTGATGCCGTTCGTTGCGATCCGCCGGCGCAACGACGGAGCGGTGCTCGTGACCGCGCCGGCGTTGACCGGCGGCTCGGGGCCGTTCGGCGCCCGCGCGCTGGCGATGGGCCTGCCCAATTCCGAACAGGGGCCCAAGTCTCTCGCACAGGGGCGCTTCACGATCGTCACCAACGGCGAAATCATGACCAACAACAGCGAGGACGGGCCGGTCGCTGCGGACGGCGGCAAGCGGGTCGAGTGGATCGTCGGGCCGTCATCCCAGCGAATCCCTGAAATGCTCGTCCGGCTCTAGGCCGAAGCCTCTAGGGACGCTTTTTGAGCTCGTCGCGGATCTCGGTCAGGAGATCGACCTCGCTCGGCCCGGCCGGCGCATCGGGCTGCTTGCGCATCATGCGATTGGCGGCACGCACCAACAGGAAGATCACGAAGGCGAGGATCAGGAAGTTGATCAGCACGGTCACGAACTGGCCCCAGGCGAGCACCGCGATCCCGGCTTTCTTAAGTTCGACGTAGCTCGTCGCATTGCCGTGGAAGTCGCTCGGGATGGGTCCGAGAACAGTGAAATAGTTGGAGAAATCGAGCCCGCCGAAGGCCGCCCCGACGATCGGCATGATGACGTCGCCGGTCAGGCTGGTGGTGATGGTCGCAAAGGCGGCGCCGATGATCACGGCGACGGCGAGGTCGAGGACGTTGCCCCGGGCGATGAACGAGCGGAATTCACCGAACATTGGATTTCCCTTCCTCTTCTATGGCGCGCTGAAGCTGCTGCAGCTTGCGCTCATCTTCGGCGCGCCGGGCATATTGGTCTGTAAAGGCGCTGTGGAACCGGGCGATTGTCACATCCGCGTCGCGCGCGGCGTCGGCGCTCGATTTGCCCCGGCTGCGGTCGAGCGCGATGATCGCCCGCCGCATCGCCGCAATCTCTCCGGCGCAGTCGGACGACAGCTTGGCGGCGAACTGGCCGTCGCCGACGTGGGCCGCATTGGCGGCGCGATGGGCTTCGAAACCGCAGGTGGTGAGCGCCAGATTGGCATCGTCGAACGCAACGATTTGCGCGGCCAGGACGAGGGCAAGGCTGATGATCGGCTCGACTCCGCAACAATCGCCACTGAGCTTAGCTTGATCGCATGCGATTGAAAGCAGCGCCGCGCCACTCTACCTATCCAGCCACGATCCGTGATTAGGGGATGTATCACATGACCGCACTTCGCCGTTTCGGTTTGCTCGCACCGCTGGCCGCGTTCAGCCTCGCCGGCTGCGGGCTCAACAGCGTCCCCACCGCCGAAGAGAACGTCAACGCCAAATGGGGCCAGGTGCAGAGCGAATATCAGCGCCGCGCCGACCTCATCCCTAATCTGGTTGAGACCGTGAAGGGTTATGCCAAGCAGGAAAGCAGCGTGCTCATCGCCGTCACCCAGGCCCGCGCCGACGCCGGCAAGGTGATGCTCAGCGCGAGCGATCTCGACGATCCGGCCAAGGTCCGCGCGTTCAACGACGCGCAGGGGCGGCTGACCCAGGCGATCATCCCGCTGCAGCGGCTGCAGGAGGCCTATCCGGACCTCAAGTCCAACGCCAACTTCCTTACCCTGCAGAGCCAGATCGAGGGCACCGAGAACAGCATCCTGGTCGCGCGCAAGGATTATAACGAGGCGGTCCAGGCTTATAACACCCGCATCCGGACCTTCCCCGACGCAATCGGTGCCAAGATCTTCTACGGCGCCAAGCCCAAGGTCCCATTCGAAGCCGCGGCCGGAGCGCAAGCCGCGCCGAAGGTCGACTTCAACACGACCGGTTGACGTGAAGAAG
>JBDSGH010000222.1:0-8347 GCA_039919095.1 Sphingomicrobium sp.
TGGTCGACATCGCCGATGCTGCGCCGCGCGGTAACGGTCGGCGCCGCTTCCTGGCCGGTTTCGGCGAACAGCTCCGAAATCGGGATGCCGAGCCGCTGGCTGACCTGGTAGAGCTTGTCATAGGTCAGCGTCAGCCGGTCATGCTCGACCTTCGACAGGGTCGAGAGCGGAATCCCGCTATTTTCGCTCATCTGCTTGAGCGTCCAGCCGTGTCGGCCGCGCAACTTGCGCAACAAATTTCCAAGGGTGGGGACGGGAGAGGCCATGAGCGATCCTGTTGTTGACGAATTCTCTGATCAGGATAACAAGTATCCCAATTGGAGCGACAGGGCGAGTCTATGGGCTCCGCCCGACGGGGGCAATCCCGCGCGCAAAGGGAGCGGCACATGACGAATTGGCGAGCGATTGGCTTTGGTCTCCTGATGCTGGTCGGCGGTGCCGCGGTGGCCCAGGACAGCGCCCAGCTCGGCGCTCCGCCAGCCCTCTCGCATTTGTCGCCACCGGCCCTGACTTCGGCCCAGCCGTCCGCAACGGAGGTGGCCGGCGAGCCCCAGCAACATGCGCTGACCAAGGCCGACGTCGACAGCTGGCTCGACGGCTACATGCCGTTCGCCCTGCACAGCAGCGACATCCCGGGAGCGGTGGTCGTGGTGGTCAAGGACGGCCAGTTCGTGACCGCTCGCGGCTTTGGCTATTCCAACCTCGACAAGCGCGCCGCGGTCGATCCCGAACGGAGCCTGTTCCGCCCGGGCTCAGTCTCGAAGCTGGTGACGTGGACCGCGGTGATGCAGCAGGTCGAGCAGGGCAAGCTCGACCTCGACAAAGACGTCAACGCCTATCTCGACTTCAAGATTCCCCCGTTCGACGGCCAGCCGGTCACGCTGCGGCAGATCATGACCCACACTGGTGGCTTCGAGGAAACATCGAAGAACATCATTTTCTACGACAATCACAAGCTGCAGAAGCTCGGCGACTATCTCAAAAGCCATCTGCCCCGGCGGATCTACGCGCCGGGGACCACGCCGGCCTATTCGAACTGGGCGACCGCGCTCGCCGCCTACATGGTTGAGCGGTCGTCGGGGCAGACCTTCGACGATTATGTCGACCAGCACATCTTCGCCCCGCTGGGGATGAGCAATTCGACCTTCCGCCAGCCGTTGCCGGCCCAGTTCAAGACCCGGATGTCCGAAGGCTATACGACCCCCGGCGCCGACCCCAAGGGGTTCGAGCTGATCGGCCCCGCGCCCGCCGGATCATTGGCGTCAAGCGGCACCGACATGGGCCGTTTCATGATCGCCCACCTCGCCAACGGCCGCGGGCTGCTCAAGCCGGAAACGGCGCAGATGATGCACAACAGCCCACTCGACAAGGTCAACCCGCGCTCGCTGTTCCGCGGGCTCAACCGAATGGAGCTGGGCTTTTTCGAGACCAACGCGAACGGCCGTGAAGTGATCGGCCACCTTGGCGACACGTCGGCGTTCCATACGTCGCTGCACCTCCTCATCAACGACAATGTCGGCTTCTACGTGTCGTTCAACAGCCCCGGCAAAGCCGCTGCGGTGCAGCCGCTGCGCGAGGCGCTGTTCTCGGATTTCGCCGACCGCTATTTCCCCGCTGTCCCGGCCAAGGCGACGACGGTTTCGGCCAAGGATGCTCGCAAGCATTCGGAAATGATGGCCGGGTTGTGGCTCAACAGCCGCCGCGAGGATCACGGCTTCGTCTCGATCCTCAACCTGATCGGCCAGACCCAAGTGTCGGTCGGCCCCAAGGGAGAACTAGTGGTGCCGGCGCTGACCGGCGCGAACGGCCGGCCGCGCGAGTGGGTCGAGATCGCGCCGTTCATTTGGCAGGACAAGGACAGCCACCAGCGGCTGAGCGCTCAGGTCATCAACGGCCAGGTCGTACGCTGGAGCTTCGATGAAATCTCGCCGTTCATGGTGTTCGACCGAGTCCCCGGCGCCCTGTCCGGAACGTGGCTCAAGCCGGCGCTGTTTGCGAGCCTCGGCATTCTCCTGCTGTCGCTGCTGTACTGGCCCGCCGCGTGGTACGTGCGGCGCCGCTACAAGGCCGAGGCGAGTGTCAGCGGGCGGGCGCTGCAAGCGTATCGCGCGACCCGGGTCGCGGCCGGTCTCGACCTGCTCGTATTGGCCGGCTGGGCGACGCTCATTACCTTGCTGTTCAAGGATCTCGAGAACCTTGCCGGCAGCTTCGATTTGTGGCTGTGGGTGCTGCAGATCGGCGGCCTGGTCGTGTTCGTCGGAGCGGTCATCGTCAGCGGGTGGAACGCCTGGCTGACCTTCAAGGACGGCCGCCGGTGGACGCGCAAGCTGTGGAGCGTGCTGATCCTGCTGGCGACCATCGTCGTGCTCTACGTCGCACTGCAGTTCGGGCTGCTGGCAATGACCGTGAAATATTAAGTGGGGCGGTTGCAGCTCGATTTTGCGAGCGAGACTCTTCGCCTCAAGGCGCCGTTTCGAATTTCGGGCCATGTGTTCGAAACCTCAGACGTCGTCGTCGTCACCCTGCGCGAAGATGGCCGGGTCGGTCGCGGCGAGGGCTGCGGAGTGTTCTACTTGAATGACGACGCAGCGCACATGCTCAACGCGATCGAGGCAGCGCGAGGTGCAATTGAAGCCGGGCTGTCGCGCGAGGAATTGCGTTCGGTCATGCCGGCGGGTGGAGGACGCAACGCAGTCGACTGCGCCTTGTGGGAGCTTGAGGCGGCACGCGCCAATCGGCCGGCGTGGGACCTGGCCGGCGTGCCCGATCTCAAGCCACTGCTGACAACTTTCACCTTGGGCGCCGACACGCCCGTAGCCATGGCCGCCGGCGCCCTGCGCTACCCCGAGGCGCGAGCGATCAAGGTCAAGCTGACCGGCGAGCTGGCGCAGGACATCGCCCGAGTCGCCGCGGTCCGGGCCGCGCGGCCCGACGTATGGCTCGGCGTCGACGGAAACCAGGGCTTTCAGCGAAGCGATCTCGAAGCGCTGGCCGAGGCGCTCCAGGAAAATACTGTCGAGCTCCTTGAGCAGCCGCTGGCGCGGGGCCGGGAAGCCGAGCTCGAGGGTTTCGATTGCCCGATCCCGATCGCCGGCGATGAAAGCCTCGTCACGCTAGCCGACCTGCCGAGTGCGCCGAATCGCTTCGACGTCGTCAACATCAAGCTCGATAAATGCGGCGGGCTGACGGAAGGGCTGTTGATGGCCGCCGAGGCGCGCCGCCTCGGGCTGAAGGTGATGGTCGGGACGATGGTCGGCACGAGCCTGTCGACCGCGCCGGCGCTGATCCTTGGCCAGCAGTGCGACATCGTCGATCTCGACGGTCCGACCTTCCTCGCAGCGGATCGCGAACCGGGCGTCGATTATCGTGGCGGAATGGTCAGCGCGGCGCCCGCAGTGTGGGGTTCGGGCAAGGCCGTCGAGCAATGACCGAGCCCCGCCCGTGGTTCGGCCAGCCGCGCGGACTGACGATCCTCTTCCTAACCAACATGTGGGAGCAATTCTCTTACTTCGGGATGCGCGCGCTGCTGGTTTACTACATGACCAAGCAGCTGATGATGGGCCAGCAGCAGTCATCCTTCATCTACGGGGCCTACACCGCCTGCGCCTATTTCACGCCAATCGTCGGCGGCGTGATTGCCGATCGGTATCTCGGCAAGCGGCGGTCGGTGATCATCGGCGCGAGCATCATGGCGCTGGGCCATTTCATGATGACGTTCGAGGGCCTGTTTTTTCCCGCGCTGGGAGCGATTGCGCTCGGTAACGGGCTGTTCCTGCCGAGCCTCCCGAGCCAGGTCGGCGACCTTTACAAGCGCGACGATCCGCGCCGGCCATGGGCCTTTAACGTGTATTATGTGGGGATCAACGTCGGCGGCTTCCTCGCCCCGCTGGTGTGCGGGACTCTGGGCGAAATGTATGGCTGGCATTACGGGTTCGGAGCGGCCGGCATCGGCATGGTCGCGGGCCTGCTGATCTATCTGTGGGGCGGCCGCTACCTGCCGCCCGAAACACCGCGCGCCGATCCCGAGCAGAGTGCCGCGCGCGAAGGCTTCAATCGCCAGACCATCCTGTTGCTGTTGAGCATCGCGCTTGCGGTCACCGTGTTTCGGAGCGCTTATGAGCAGGTCGGCAACACGGTTGCCTTGTGGGCCGACTCGGGCATCGACCGTCACGCCGGGACCCACGTCATTCCGATGACCTGGTTCCAGTCGCTCAATCCGTTGTTCGTGATGCTCATGACCCCGCCCCTGCTGGCCTATTGGCAGCGCCGCGCGGCGCGGGATCCGCATCAGGCGCTGGTCAAGCGGATGGCGCTCGGCGCGCTGCTGGTGGGCGTTTCCTACCTGTTGGTGGCTGGCGTCAGCGCGGCGAGCGGAGGGCATCAGGCCAGCTGGATCTGGCTGGTGCTATTCTTTGCCGTCCTGACGTTCGGCGAACTGTTCATCCTGCCGACCGGACTTGGGCTGTTTGCCCACCTCGCCCCGCCTCACCTCGGCGCGACCACGGTGGCGGCCTGGTTCCTGGTGATTTTCAGCGGCAGCCTGAGCGCGGGTTTCGTCGGCACCCTGTGGAGCAGCCTGTCGCCGCCGGAATTCTTCATTTTGCTCGCGGTGCTGGCCGGCACGTCGGCCGCATTGTTGCTGTTGATCAGCCGCTATGGCGATCGCGCGCCGCCTCGAAAGATCGACGCCAGCGCTTGATTGACAATTCTCTGATTAGGACAATAGTGTCCCCCAAGGGACCGCTGGAGGCAATAATGGCTAAAATGACGCGCAATCTGCGAATCGGGCTCATGGCATCGGTGGCCGTGCTTACGGTCGCAACTCCGGCCGCGGCTCAGGACCAGGCGGTTGCACAGGATGTCGGCGCGGCTCCTGCGAGCGACGCTGCCGCACCACCCGCGCCGGCGACCGAGCAGCGTGCCGCAGCGCAACCGGCGGCGGAAAATCAACAGGACATCGTGGTCACCGCCCAGAAGCGGACGCAGGTCCTGATCGACGTCCCGCAATCGATCACTGTCGTCAGCGGCGCGACGCTCGAAAATCAGCAGGCGACGAATTTTCAGGATTACCTCAAGCTCGTCCCGGGCCTGCAGCTCGACCAGACCAATCCCGGTGAAGGCCGACTGATCCTTCGCGGCCTGAACACCGGAGGCGTGGCGTCGTCAGTCGCGGTCTACATGGACGAAACACCGTTCGGGTCGAGCACCGGGCTGGTCAACGGCGGCGTGTTGGCGGGCGATTTCGACACCTTCGATGTGGCGCGGATCGAAGTCCTGCGCGGGCCGCAGGGCACGCTCTATGGCGCCAACTCTCTCGGCGGGCTGTTGAAGTTCGTGACCATCGAACCGGACACGACGCGCTACGTAGCGCGAGGGCGGGTGTCGATTGAGGACACCGACGGCGGTGACATGTCCTACCGCGGTCACGCCGTGGTCAACATTCCGCTCGGCGAGACCGTCGCGTTCCGCGCGTCGGGCACGTACCGCAAGGACGGCGGATTCATCGATTCGATCGGAACCGGCGGATCCGATATCGAGAAGAACATCAATGGCGTGAAAAGCTATGGTGGCCGCGCGTCCCTGTTGTTCAGGCCGAGCAGCGTGTTCGACGTCCGGCTGACCGCCGTCGTCCAGGACATTCGAACCAAGGCGGCAGCCCTTGTCGAAAGCGATCCGGACACGCTCAAGACCTTGTACGGCCGGCCGACGCTGTCGCGCTTTGCCAAGCCGTTCGGCAACCTCGATTACCGGGTCTACAATGCGCTGGTAAACTATGACCTGGGCTTCGCCACGCTCACGTCGTCGACCAGTTTCAGCAAACAGAACCAGACCCGGCGCCAGGACCTGACGTTCAACCTGAGCCCGACGATCGAGTTCCTGACCGGCCTGATCACCGGCACGGCCGTTCCCAATGAACTGGTGCTCGATCAAAAAACCAGCAGCAAGAAAATCACCCAGGAAGTCCGCCTGGCATCGCACGACAATGACCGCTTCGAATGGCTCGTCGGCGGATATTACACGCACGAGAAAGGCCTGATCAATCAGGAGTTCATCGGATTGGTGCCTGGCACTGAGACGCAGATTACCTTCCCGGATCCGTTCAATCCGCTGGCCCAGGTGAATCTGAATTCCAAATATCAGGAGATGGCGGGGTTCGCTAACGCCACCCTCCACCTCAACGACCGGTTCCACGTCGATTTTGGCGGCCGCTACAGCCACAACAAGCAAAAAGCGGCGCAAGACGCGGCCGGGATTCTGGCCGGCAACGTGATCATCAACACCGACCTCAAATCGTCCGACAACGTGTTCACTTATTCGCTTGCGCCACGGTTCGAGATCAATCCGCATGCGTCGGTCTATGCGCGGGTTGCAAAAGGGTATCGTCCAGGCGGCCCGAATGTGAGTCCGCCCAACCCGCCCGCGGATTTCCGAGCGTCATACGGCCCCGACACGACCACCAGCTATGAAATCGGTTTCAAGGGCGAATCTGCGGATCGCCGGTTTAGCCTGGACGCAGCCATCTACCACATCGACTGGAGCAAGATTCAGTTGCTGACGTCGATCAACAACTTCGGCCTCAACATCAATGGCGGCGACGCCAAGGTCGACGGCGCGGAGTTCACCGCGACGTTCCGGCCGGTCCCGCGGCTCAACCTGTCGGTCAACGGCGCCTACACCAACGCGCGCCTGGCCGACGACTTGCCGCCGATTGCAGACCAAATTCCTGCGTTCAGCGGGGAACGGCTGCCGTGGACTCCTAAGTTGTCGCTGGCCGCCAACGCCGATTATAATTGGTCGATCGGCAGCAATGCACAGGCGTTCGTCGGCGTTTCGGTCCGCCATCTGTCCAAGCAAACGACCGATTATGACGCCGACTACCTCGCCGCCAACGGGCGCCAGCGCAGAGCGCCGGCCTATTCCGTGGTCGACCTTCGCGCAGGCGTCGATTTCACCCGCTTCAGCATCGAGCTCTTCACCAAGAATCTGTTCAACGAGGATGGCAAGACGTCGATCGTTGGACCAAACGCCAACGGTCTTCCAATCTACCCCAATGGCGCCGTCGCAACCGGCGTCATTCGTCCGCGGACGATCGGTCTCAGCCTGACCGCCGGTTTGTAGGCCGGTGGTCCAGGCGGAAGCGGGGCTCTTCGACCCGGAGCCGCACGACGAGGGGCTTGTCGCTTTGCCGTCGCCCTATCTGCTGTTCCTCGGCGACACGGTCGAGCCGGGCTATGCCAAGACGGCGTTCGGGCTGCGCGACTGGGCGCCCGAGCGCTGTCTCGGCGAACTTGCCCTGGCCGGCGCGACGGTCACCACCGGGCTCCCTGCGCTAACTCCGCGACACGCGGTCGAACGCGGCGCGCGGGCGTTGCTGGTCGGCGTCGCCACCCGGGGCGGCCAGGTGCCGGCGAAATGGTTGCCGACGCTGTTGGAGGCCCTTGGCGCGGGCCTCGACATTGTCTCCGGGATGCACGACCGGCTGGCCGATAATCCGGTCGTTGCGGCCGAAGCCGCGCGGCTTGGACGGCGCCTGGTCGACGTGCGCGTCCCGCCCAGCGACATCCCCATTGCGAGCGGGCGCAAGCGCTCGGGCAAGCGCCTGCTGACGGTCGGCACGGACTGCGCGCTGGGCAAGAAATATACTGCGCTGACGATCAGTCGCGGCCTCGCCAAGCGCGGACTCGACGTCGATTTCCGGGCAACCGGCCAGACCGGAATCATCATTGCTGGCGCGGGCATTCCGATCGACGCGGTGGTCGCCGATTTCGTCGCCGGCGCGGCCGAGATGCTCAGCCCCGATGCGCCCTCTAGGCATCTCGACGTGATCGAGGGACAGGGCTCGCTGTTTCACCCATCCTACGCCGCGGTGTCGCTTGGCCTGCTCCACGGCAGCCAGCCGGACCTGTTCGTGGTGTGCCACGACCCCGGCCGAACGCACATTCTCGGGCTGTCCCGAGTCCCGGTGCCGACGATCGAGGAGGTCATCGCGCTGACCGTGGCCGCGGGGCGGTTGACCAACCCGGCCATCCGATGCTGCGGCGTAAGCCTCAACACTGCTGCGCTGGGCGACGACGCCGCGGCTGAGGTGATCGCGGCGACGGCCCAACGGCTCAAGCTTCCGACCGCGGATCCGGTCCGCGGAATCGGGCTCAAGGCGCTGCTCGACTCCTGCACCGCATGACCGCGATGGACGCCAGCAACGAAGCTCCATCGCACTTCCAGCGTTTCTGGCTCCCCGGCCTGGCCTTCAAGGCGGTCGTGATCGGCGGCGGGTACGCAACCGGGCGCGAGCTCGCCGAATTCTTCCTGCCGAGCGGGCCGTGGGGCGGGCTCGCCGCAATCCTGG
>JBDSGH010000223.1:0-6271 GCA_039919095.1 Sphingomicrobium sp.
CCGACCGCGGCGCCGATCACCGCCAGCGGGATAATCAGCCAATTGGCCCAGCCGAGTAGCGGCAAGAAGGCAATCGCCGCGAACAGCAAGGCGACGACACCGATGATGATCGAGGCGATATTCAGCATAACGCTCCGTTTAGCAGCTTAGAGGGCAGTTTCCACAGGGGCGATGCGCGCCAGCACACGATCGCCGCAGCGAACCGTCAACGCCCCGACCGGCGGGTCGATCGGCCAGCTGTTGCGCACCTCCTGGGTCACCGCCGCTTGACTCGCGGGCCCGCTCGGGGCGACCGCCCGAAGCTCAACTGCGACCTGCACCGGATAGCTCTCCATCACCCGCATATCGGCCCATTCGAAACGGTAGCCGCCGGTTGGAACGGTCACTTTGCCGGCCACGATCAGCTTTGGGCGGGCCCCAGGACCGGGCATTGCATCGACCCACGCCGACCAGTCGCTCGACCCGGTGATGGCGCAGGCGTTTGCCGGTGGAGGTGACGCCGGCACCGGCGCGCAAGCGGCAAGCAGCGGCGCCCAAAAGGTGACGGACCCGAGGCGCAAATTCTGCATCAGGCTCCGCGAACTGGCCGTTAGCGCGCCGCTGCCGGCGTAATGCTCGCCAGCGTTTGCTCGCCGCAGCGAATTTCGACAGAATCGATGCGCTGGCCGAGCGGCCATTCGCCGCGCAACTCATGGGTCATCAGGGCCTGGGTCGAACCGCCGGTCGGCGGCGACACCTGCACGGTGACGAACGCCTGGGCCGGATACCCGCGCCGGATTTGCAGCGAGCGATCGAAACTGACCGCATAGCCACCGCTCGAAGTCGTCACTTTGCCGGTGACGTGCAGCGTCGGCGCGGCCGAGCCCGGCATGAGGTCAATCCACGCCCGCCATTCCCGGCCGTTCGAAACCGGACAGGTCAGCTGCGGGCCGGGCGGGTAGGCACCGGGCGGCGGATAATTCGGTGCCGGATAGCCCGGCGCAGGGTAATTGGGCGCGGGGTAGTTAGGCGCAGGATAGCCGGGCGCCGGATAGCTGGATTGGGGATAGTTGGGCGCCGGATAATTCGGCGCCGGGTAGCTGGACGGGGGATAATTGGCTTCGGGCGGGTAGGGCGCCGGCGGATAGGCATCGCCGGGATAGGCCGCCGACGGATAGGGCTGGTCCTGGTACGGTCCGCCCGGAGGGACGGTTTGGCAGGCGCTGAGGAGCAGCGCCATGGCACCGCCGAAAAGGATGCGTTTCATACCTGCAGCAATGCCGGGAAGGCCATTGCGGTTCCCTTAGTCATGCGCTTGGGGCAGGCGCGGCGCACGCACCAGCGCAATCACGTACAGCCCGAGTGCGGTCCAGATCGCCCCGAAAGCGATCGCGTGGGCGCGTCCGAACGGCTCGCCGTAGAGCCACACCGCGCACAGGAACTGGAGCGTCGGCGCGAGGAACTGGAGCATGCCCAAGGTCGAGTAAGGCAAGCGCCGTGCGGCCGCCGTGAACAGCAACAGCGGGGTGGTCGAGACTACCCCGGCAAACAGCAGCAGCGCCGTCTCCTTGCCGGTGGTGCCGAACGTCGGCGCGCCGACCGCAAGGCTCCACGCCAGCCACGCCAGCGCCAGCGGGAACAGCAAGGCGGTTTCGATTGCCAGCCCGGCGAGGGCGTCGACCAGCGCGATCTTGCGCAGCAGCCCGTAAGTGGCGAAGCTGACGCACAGGGTCAGGCTGATCCACAATTGGTCGTGCGCACCACCGAGCAGGGCCAAAATGCCCGCCGCGGCGATCGCGATTGCGCTCCACTGCAGCCACGACAGTCGCTCCTTGAGTACGAAGCGGCCGAGCAGCACGTTGGCCAGCGGGTTGAGATAGTAACCGAGGCTCGCGGCGAGGATATGCCCATTGACCACCGCGTAGATGTACAGCAGCCAGTTGAGGCCGATCAGCGCCGAGGTCGCAAGCAGCAGGAGCAAAGTGCGGCGGCGCCGGAGGGCTTGCCGGACGTCGCCCCAGCCGCGCATGATCAGCAGCAGTAGCGCGAGGAAGGGCAGCGACCACAGCACCCGGTGGGCGACGATCTCGACCGCGCCAATGTCGCCGACGGCCTTGAAGTAGATCGGCAGCACGCCCCATAATCCGTAGGCGGCGACACCGCTCGCGAACCCGCGGCGGGCGTCCCGCTGCGCCGTTGGTTCGGGGAGTGCGGCGGGAGCGGCGGCCTTCATTCGACGCGCGCCTAGCGGCGCTTAGCGGCAAGTGAAAGATCAAGATGAACATTGCGTTGGTTGAATCGGCCGACCCAGCCTGCCACTGGTACTGTCCGATCCCCTGGAAAGGCCGTTCCACTGACCTTTAACTCCGCCTGCATACGTCTTGCCTGCTTGACTTGGCCCGTTGCGATGATGGCCGGATGCGCGACCCTGGAGCCGGTCAAGACCGATGTCCGCCCGGGCGCTACGGTCGTGCTCGAACCTCCCGCCAAGTCCGAGGGCTGGAAGGGAATCGCAACCAATTCGGACGAATGGCGGATTTCCCGGCTCGACCTTGCGTGGCAGTCCGCGCTGGCCGATGCCAAGCGCAATTTTGCAGGCGAGGTGCGCAAAGAGCGGGTGATGCTCAACCCGCGCGCCGCGCTGCCGCGGCCGGCACCGACTCCGGGCAGCTACAACTGCCGCCTGATCAAGCTCGGCAAGACCTCGCCCAAGGCCCCGGCCTATGTCAGTTTCAAGCCGTTCTTTTGCTACGTCCAGGTCGAGGACGACCTGCTGACGATCGTCAAGCAGACCGGCAGCCAGCGCCCCGCCGGCCGGCTATGGGAGGACGACAATCCCGAGCGCCTGGTGTTCCTCGGCAGCCTCGCGCTGGGCGACGAGCAACAGCCGCTGGCCTATGGCGACGATCCCAAGCGCGACATGGCCGGGGTGCTCGAACGGATCGGACCGTTCCGCTGGCGGCTGGTGATCCCGTGGCCGCAAAGCACGTCCAAGCTCGACGTGTTTGAGCTGACGCCGGTCGCCATCCAGCCCGAATGAGCCCTGCGGGACGGCTCGCCGACCCGGGCGAGGTTCGTGCGCATCTGGTCGCCGCCGCTTCGGCCGGGCAGTCGATCACTTACTCCGAACTGCTCCATCAGCTTGGCCACGAGTTTACCCGGCCCAAGATGCGCGCTCTGTGCAAAGTGCTCGGGGTGATCGACCAGGCCGGCACCGAGCGCGGCGAGCCCGAGCTCGCAGTGCTCGTCGTGCGCCAGTCGGACCAGCTCCCCGGGCAGGGCTGGTGGGTCGACGGCGGAGCATCGAGCAACGACTACACGGGACCGTGGGAGGGGCCGCAGGCGCGGCGCCTGGTCGATCGCCTGCAGCGTCAGGCGTTCGACTATTGGGGACGCAGAAGCTAAGCGCCACGCGATGAGCGGCACGGCGACCAACGACACCCAGGCGAGGACATTTACAGTCGTCGAGGACGATGATGGCATTCGCCTCGACCGTTGGTTCAAGCGCCACCTGCCCGAGGTTAGCTTCAACATCGTGTCGCGCTGGGCGCGGACCGGCCAGATTCGCCTCGACGGCAAGCGCGCCACTCCGGGCGACCGGATCGAAGCCGGGCAGCAAATCCGAGTTCCCCCGCCCGAGGCGACGCCGGAGCGCTCGGCCAAGCCGCAGCGCCCGATCGTCGCGCTCAGCCCGGAAGAGGCCGAGCTGGTGCGTGAGATGGTGATCTACTCGGACCCGCACGCGTTCGTGCTGGCCAAGCCGCCGGGTCTGGCGACGCAGGGCGGGACCAAGACCTACCAGCATCTCGACCGGCTGCTCGACGGGCTCGCGGATGATGCCGGGCAACGGCCCAAGCTCGTCCACCGGCTCGACAAGGACACGTCGGGCGCGCTGCTGGTCGCGCGCACCGCCCGCGCCGCCGGCCATTTCGCCAAGGCTTTCGCCAGCCGAACCGCGCGCAAGGTCTATTGGGCGCTGGTGGTTGGCGTACCGTCGCTCGAAGAGGGGCAGATCGATCTGCCGCTGGCCAAGCAACCCGGCACCGGCGGCGAGAAGATGCATGTCAGCGAGGAGGCCGGCCTGCCCGCCAGGACCCGCTGGCGGACGATCGACCGCGCCGGCAACCGCGCCGCTTGGGTCGAGCTGCAGCCGCTGACCGGCCGCACCCACCAGCTGCGCGCGCACATGGCGGCGATCGGCCACCCGATCGTCGGCGACGCCAAATATGGCGGACCCGAGGCATTCCTGACCGGCGGGATCAGCCGCAAGCTCCACCTCCACGCGCGCCGCATCCGGATCGACGCGCCCGACCGCGGCGAGATCGATGTTTCGGCCGAGCTTCCGCCTCATTTCGCGGAGACCCTGGCGACGCTCGGCTTCGAGGCGATGGCCGGCGACATGCTGCCGCTCGACAAGGCCGACCCGGCCAAGTCGCCCGAGGTCAAGCAGCGCCGCGTCGCCGCCGCCGCCAAGACCCGCCGCCGCGAGCGCAAGGGCGAACGGCGCAACCGCGGCGGCGGTTCGACGAGCGGCTCGAAACCGACCCGCGGCTCGCCCCCGCGCGGTGGGCGCCGCTGATGCATCCCAACCGGGCATTCGACTGGGACGACCGCCAGGCGATGCTCGATTTCGTCGCGGCTCGAGGCTTTGGCCATATCTTCGCCGCCGACATGGACGGGCTGTGCGTTGCCCATGCGCCGGTCGTGGTCGGCGACGACGGCCGCATTCAGTTTCACATGGCGCGCCGCAATCGCGCCGCCGGAAAATTCGCTGGCCACCAGTTGCTGATCAGCGTTGCCGGGTCCGATGGCTATCACAGCGCCAATTGGTATGCCTCGGCCGACCAGGTGCCGACCTGGCTGTATGAAGCGGTCGAGATCGAAGGCGAGGCGCGGCAGCTGAGCGAGCCCGAACTGATCGCGCAGGTCGATCGCCTGACCGAGATCATGGAGCGGCGCTGGTCGCCCGATGCGCCGTGGACGCGGGCCAAGATGTCGCCGGGCAAATTCGAGCCGATGATCGGGGCGATCGTCGGCTTCGAGGTCGTTCCGCGCGCCATCCGCGGCACGCGCAAGTTCAACCAGCACAAGCCCGCCGCCGACATCGACGCCTCGCTCAACGGGCAGTTGGGCGCCGGCCGCGACGACATCGCCGCCGCCATCCGCGGACTTGATCCACGGAGATGAACCGGCTGGCGATTTTCGATTGCGACGGGACCCTGGTCGACAGCGGCGCGACGATCTTCGCGGTGGTCGAGGAGGCCTTCGCCGAGCACGGGCTGGTGGCGCCGCCGCCGCGCGACTGCCGGCGGGTGATCGGCCTCAGCCTGCCCCAGGCGATGCAGGCGCTGCTGCCCGCCGCAAACAGCGACGAACACCACCGGCTGACCGAGACCTACAAACGACGGTTTGCCGAGGCCCGGCTCGCAGGACGGGTCGAGGAGCCATTGTTCGACGGCATCGCCGAACTACTCGACCGGCTCACGGCGGACGGATGGCTGCTCGCCGTCGCCACCGGCAAGTCGGATCGCGGGCTCGATCACTGCCTTGCGCGTCACGGGCTCGCCGGGCGCTTCATCTCGCTCCAGACCGCCGATCGTCACCCGTCCAAGCCGCATCCGTCGATGACCCTCCAGGCGATGGCCGACGCCAACGCAGTTCCCGAAACCACCGTCGTCATCGGCGACACGTCGTTCGACATGGGCATGGCCCGTGCCGCCGGCGCGACCGGGATCGGTGCCGGCTGGGGCTATCACGATGCGGACGAATTGCTGGCTGGGGGAGCGGCGGCGGTCGCCGGCCAGCCGCTCGACGTGGTCCAGCTGATCGCCACCGCCCGGGAGCGGATCGATGGTTGACGACGCAATATGGAAGCGCCGCTTTCACTTGTTCGCACTGGTCCGGCTGGCCGGGCTGGCCTTGTTCTTCCTCGGCCTCGCGATCGCCTACAGCGACCTGGTGCGCGTCGGCGGCTGGCCGGCACTCGGCGCGATTGTCGCGATCCTCGGCGTGATCGACGCGGTGTTCGCGCCGCGCCTGCTCAAGCGGCAATGGGAGCGAGAGGACCGCCCGTGAAGCGCTTCTGGAAGGACGCGCAAGCCGTTCGCGATGGCGCCGGGTGGGGCGTCGAGCTCGACCACCGGCCACTGCGCACCCCGGGCCGGACGGTGCTGACGGTGCCGACCGAACCCCTCGCCCGGGCGATCGCTGGGGAGTGGGCCCAGGCCCCGGACAGCGTCGACCCGCGGGCGATGCCGCTGACCGGCCTCGCCAATGCCGCGATCGACCGGGT
>JBDSGH010000224.1:0-6212 GCA_039919095.1 Sphingomicrobium sp.
AATGGACGTGGTAGTGACGGCCGAGCTTGAGCGGGCCGACGAGGCATTCGCCAGCAACCGCCTGCTTGCGACTTTTCCAACCGAGGCGCGCAACCTGCTCAAGCCGCATACGACCGTCGTCGACCTCGAAGTCGGCTTCATAGTCCATGCCAGCGGCGACAATGTCGTCAGCAGCTTTTTCCCGTTCGGCCCGACCATGATCTCGCTCGGCCGCAAGCTTTCGGACGGGCGCGAGGTCGAAGTTGCGTCGATCGGCCAGGAAGGCGCCGTCGGCGGCATCGTCAGCTGCGGCCATGCGCCGGCCTTCGCCCAGGCCCAGGTGATCGTCCCCGGACCGGCGCTGCGGATCCCGATGCGGCTGCTCGAAGAGGTCAAGGCCAGCTCGGGCCACGTCCGCAACCTGTTCTGCCGCTTTTCCGACTACCTGCTTTCGCAAGTCATGCAGTCCGTCACCTGCAACGCGTTCCACCCGATCGAGGCGCGCGCGGCGCGCTGGCTGCTGACCGCCCAGGACCGCGCCGGCGACCGCATCGAACTCACCCAGGAAGCGCTCGCCGGGCTGCTCGGCGCGCAGCGCACGACGGTCAATGCAGTCGCCCAGGTGCTCCAGGAAGAAGGGCTGATCGTCAGCCGCCGCGGCATGATCCAGGTGCTCGACCGGGCCGGCCTCAAGCGCCGCTCATGCGAATGCTATGACGCGGTTGAAACGCACTTCGGCGGGATCATCGGCACCAGCGGCAGCGGCGGCAGTACCGACTGCGATTGACGTCAGGCGCTCAGCCGCCAGCCCAGGGTTTCGCCGGCATGGAACGGCACGACCCCTGCGATCTCCTCGCCGACACTATGGTCGACCCGCTCGAGCGTGACCGTGCCGGAGTTGAGCGGCAGGCCGTAAAAGCGCGCGCCGTGCTCTGACGCGAAACCCTCGAGCCGATCGAGCGCATTGTCCTGGTCGAACGCCGAGGCATAGCTTTCGAGTGCGAACGGGGCGTTGAAGATGCCGGCGCAGCCGCACGCCGATTCCTTGGCTGCGCGACTGTGCGGCGCGCTGTCGGTGCCGAGGAAGAATTTGGGTGATCCCGACGTGGCCGCGTGGCGCACGGCGATGCGGTGGCGCTCGCGCTTGGCGACCGGCAGGCAATAAGCGTGCGGCCGCAAGCCGCCGGCGAACAAGGCGTTGCGATTGATCGCCAGATGATGCGGCGTGATGGTCGCGGCGATATTCGGCCCGGCGTCGCCAACGAAATCGACCGCCTCGGCGGTGGTGACATGCTCGAGCACGATCTTGAGCTCCGGCAGGTCGCGCGCCAGCGGCGCGAGCACGCGCTTGATGAACACAGCCTCGCGGTCGAACACATCGATGTCGGGATCGGTCACTTCGCCGTGGACCAGCAACGGCATGCCGATCGCTTGCATCCGCTCCAACGCGCCGCGGACATTGCGCACGTCGGTCACGCCGCGCGCCGAATTGGTGGTCGCATTGGCCGGATAGAGCTTGGCCGCGGCCCACGAACCGGCCTCGAACCCGCGGGCGAGCTCGTCGGCGTCGGCCTGGTCGGTCAGATAGCAGGTCATCAGCGGCGTGAAGTCCTCGCCGGCCGCAGCAATGATCCGCTGCCGATAGCGCTCGGACGCGTCGACGCTTGTCACCGGCGGGTCGAGGTTGGGCATCACGATCGCCCGCGCGAACTGCCGCGCGGTGTAGCGGGCGACCGCTTCGAGCATCTCGCCGTCGCGCAAATGCACGTGCCAATCGTCGGGTCGGCGGATGGTCAGCGTTTGCAATGCCACGGCGGCTCCCTAACTGAAGGTCATGGCTGCGACCACCCTGACCGATCGATCTGTCATTCGCCTGTCGGGCGACGGCGTTCGCGAATTCCTGCAAGGGCTCGTGACCAGTGATGTCGCTGCGGCTCTACCGGTTTGGACCGGCCTGCTGACTCCGCAGGGAAAATGCCTTTTCGACTTCTTGGTCTGGTCAGATGGCGACGATTTGCTGCTCGACTGCGAAAGCGAAGCGGCCGACGACCTCATCAAGCGCCTGTTGATCTACCGCCTGCGCCGCCCGATCACCATCGAGCGCGACGACAGTCTCGCCGTCCACTGGTCTCCCGACGGCGCGGACGACCCCCGCTTGGCGGCGCTCGGCAGACGCTGGCTCGGCCCGCCGTCGGAGCCGGCCCAGGGCTGGCTCGATCACCGCCTCCGCCGCGGGGTCACCGAAGGACGCGCGGAGTTGGGCGACATCCTCTGGCTCGAATGCAATGCCGCCGAACTGAACGGCGTCAGTTTCTCCAAGGGCTGCTTCGTCGGCCAGGAGAATACCGCGCGGATGAACTGGCGGAGCAAGGTCAATCGACGGCTGGTGGTGGTCGAGACCTCCGAACCCGGTCCTCGCACTCGCATCGCTTATCCCGAGCTCGGCCTCGCGGTCGAACATCGCCGGCTCGACGACCTTGCCGGAGCGATCGTCCCCGACTGGCTTCAGGCGTCGATCAGCGCATAAGCGCGGACCGGGAACGTGCCCATCCCGGCGATCTTGGGCGGCACCGCAGAAAAGCGGAACCCGCTGTCGGGTAATTGCTCGAGACCGCGCATATGCTCGCAGATTGGGATGTCGGCCGCCAGCAACCGGCTGTGCACCGGGCGCGCGCGGACCCGGACGTCGTCGATGTTGTAGCTGTCGATGCCGACCAGCGCAGCGCCGTGCTCGACCAGCCAGTCGGCCGCGGCGGCGGTCACAAACGGTTGGTCGACGGCATAAGCGTCGGTTCGCCAATAAGCGCTCCAGCCGGTGTGGATCAGCACCGCCTGCCCGGCCACGTCGAGCCCTTCGAGATCCGACGCGTCGGTCGCGATCCCGTGCGCGTGGGGCCGGCGGACGACGATCCCGGGCAAGTCGGCGAGCGACTCGAGCCGTAGCCCCGCAAGGTCCTTGCCGTCGGCGTAGCGGTGGAACGGGGTGTCGAGATAGGTGCCGGTGTTGGCGATCATGTCGATCCGCCCGATCTGGAAGCTTGACCCGTCGTCGTAATTGGCGGCCGACCCCTCGCGCGTCCAATAATCGCAGATGTGCGGTCCCGGCAGGCCCTGGTAGGTGACCATGCCGTCTTCGATCACATGGCTCAGGTCGACGAGCCCCGCTTTGCCAATATCCGCCATAAAGCCACCGCTCCAATCAGCATCCAGATCACGTTAAGCACCGCCGAGGGCAAGGCGCCATGCCACCAGCCGTTGACGGTGAAACCCGCCGCGCCGACGATATTCATCCCCTGGTAGAGCCGAGACTGCCCGGTCAGCTGGCCCATCGACAGGAGCAAGTAAGCCAGCAGGATCAGCGCCGCGCCAGCCCAGCCGGCCGCTTCGATGGCGAGCTCGACCGGAGTCATTCGTCCCAGCTCCGGCCGTCGACCGCGCGCACCTCGACCCCGTCGAGCAGCGCCGGGTCGACTAGCCGCGCATTGACCCCCATGCGCTCATGCGGCGGCGGGGTCAGCGGCTCCCAGTGGGTCGGCGTGCCGCAGGTCGTGCAGCGCATCATCTGCAAATAGGTTTGCTTGAGGTCGCTGCGGACATAACGGTCGAACTCGCCGGCGATGGCGAGCTCATCCGATGCGTAATAAATGCCCTGGAACCCGGTCGCCGTGCACAGGCTGCAATTGCAGTGGTTGACGTAATCGGGCTTGCGCGGAAGCTGGATCGTCGCCCGCCCGCAGTGACAGGCCGCGACCATCTCGCTCATTGCGCGGCCAGCCTCCGCAGCACGTATTGGAGGATTCCGCCGGCGTGGAAATATTCGAGCTCGTTGAAGGTGTCGATTCGGCACCGCGCGGAGAAGGTCCGGCTCGATCCGTCACGTTCGGTCAGTCTCACTTCGACGTCCTGGCGGGGCTCGATCGCGCCGACCCCGGTGATCGAGAAGGTCTCGGTGCCATCGATGCCGAGGCTGGTCGCGGTGTCGCCGTCGTGGAACTGCAGCGGCAGCACGCCCATCCCGACCAGGTTCGAGCGGTGAATGCGCTCGAAGCTCTCGGCGATGACCGCGCGCACGCCCAGCAACACGGTGCCCTTGGCCGCCCAGTCGCGCGAGCTGCCGGTGCCATATTCCTTGCCGGCAATGACCACTAGCGGCGTTCCGTCGGTCATGTAGCGCATCGCTGCGTCGTAGATTGGCAGGGTCTCGCCGGTCGGGGCGTATTTGGTCAGCCCGCCTTCGACATTGTCGAGCATGTGGTTCTTGATGCGGATGTTGGCGAAGGTCCCGCGCATCATCACTTGGTGATTGCCGCGCCGCGCTCCGTAGCTGTTGAACTCGGCCCGCGGCACGCCCTGCTCGATCAGATATTTGCCCGCCGGACTGTCGAGTTTGATCGCCCCGGCCGGCGAGATGTGGTCGGTGGTGATCGAATCGCCGAATACGGCCAGGGCATGCGCCCCGGCGATGTCGCCCGGCGGAACCGGGGTCATCGTCATCCCGGTGAAATAAGGCGGGTTCTGGATGTAGGTCGAAGCCGGCGGCCAGGCGTAGGTTTCGCCGCCGCTGATATCGATCGCCCGCCAGCGCTCGTCGCCGGTGTAGACGTCGCCGTAACGCGAAGTGAACATGCTCGAATGGAGATGCTGGTCGATCAGCCCGCGGACTTCAGCATTGGTCGGCCAGATGTCCTTGAGGAACACCGGCTGGCCGTTGGTCGCGGTGCCGATCGGCTCGCCGCCGAGGTCGCCGCGGACGGTGCCCTTGAGCGCGTAGGCGACAACCAAAGGCGGCGACGCGAGATAATTGGCGCGGCAATCGGGCGAGACTCGGCCCTCGAAGTTGCGGTTGCCCGACAGCACGCTGACCGCGACCAGATCATGGTCGGCAATGGCCTTGGAAATCGGCTCGGCGAGCGGGCCAGAATTGCCGATGCAGGTCGTGCAGCCGTAGCCCACGAGATCGAAGCCGAGCGCGTTCAGATCCTCGCTCAACCCGCTTGCGTCGAGATAGTCGCTGACCACCTTGCTGCCCGGCGCGAGGCTGGTCTTGACCCACGGCTTGCTGGTCAGGCCGAGCGCGCGAGCTTTCCTTGCAACCAGCCCGGCGGCGACCATCACCGACGGGTTGGAGGTGTTGGTGCAGCTGGTGATGGCAGCGATCACGACATCGCCATTACCGACGTCATAGCTTTCGCCGTCGACCGCGACCCGTGGGTCGTTGTGCTTTTTGTAGGTGGTCTCGAGCTCGGCGTTGAACTGATCGTCGACCTCGCTCAGCAGGACCCGGTCCTGCGGCCGCCGCGGCCCGGCCAGAGACGGCTCGATGGTCGTCATGTCGAGCTCGAGCGTGTCGGTGAAGACCGGCTCGGGCGACGCATCGTCGCGCCACAGGCCCTGCGCTTGGCAGTAAGCTCGAATCAGCGCGATCCGCTCTTCCTCGCGTCCGGTCAGGCGCAGATATTCGCAGGTCCGCTCGTCGATCGGGAAGAAGCCGCAGGTCGCGCCATATTCGGGTGCCATGTTGGCGATGGTGGCGCGGTCGGCGAGGCTCAGGGCGTTGAGGCCGGGCCCGTAGAATTCGACGAAGCGCCCGACCACGCCCTTGGCACGCAACATCTGGGTAACGGTCAGGACGAGGTCGGTGGCGGTGATGCCCTCGCGCAGCTCGCCGGCGAGGCGGAAGCCGACCACTTCGGGGATCAGCATGCTGACCGGCTGGCCAAGCATCGCCGCCTCAGCCTCGATCCCGCCGACTCCCCAGCCAAGCACGCCAAGGCCGTTGACCATGGTGGTGTGGCTGTCGGTGCCGACCAACGTGTCGGGATAAGCGACCTGGTTGCCGTCCTGGTCGGCCGAGGTCCACACGCATTGCGCGATATATTCGAGATTGACCTGGTGGCAGATGCCGGTTCCGGGCGGGACGACCTTGAAATTGTCGAACGCGTCGCTGCCCCATTTCAAGAATTCGTAGCGCTCGCCGTTGCGGGCATATTCGAGCTCGACGTTCTTGCCGAAGGACTGCGGCGTGCCGAATTCGTCGACCATCACGCTGTGGTCGATGACCAGATGGACCGGGACCAGCGGATTGATTTTCTGCGCGTCGCCGCCAAGGCTCTTCATCGCATCGCGCATCGCGGCCAGGTCGACCACTGCCGGCACGCCGGTGAAATCCTGCATCAGCACCCGCGCCGGGCGGTACTGGATCTCGCGCGCGATGCGCCGCTCTTTCTGCCATT
>JBDSGH010000225.1:0-4844 GCA_039919095.1 Sphingomicrobium sp.
TCGACGCCGGAAGGACGTTTCGCCAGTCCGCGATTAATTGCTTGTAGGCCTTGCCGACGTTGCGGATCTTGCGGTCGGTGTCGAACAGGCCGAGCGGGTTGATGTTGCCGTTCTGCTCGCGCAGCGCAGTGTCCCAGTCGATTTGGTCGATCAGGCTGTACCAGGTGAAGCCGACGGTCGGGATGCCGACGTTGCGCAGGCGCAGCACGTTGGCCCATTCCTTCCACAGCCATTTGACCGCTTCGTCGCCATGCGGGCCTTCCCACAAATTGGTCTCGGTGTGCATCACCGGAACCCGGTAGCGGTTGTAATATTGGCGGGTGATCTCGCAATATCCGAACACTTCGCCGGCCGCGACGGTGCGGCCGTCGGCGAACACGCGATGCTCGTTGAGCATGTAATAATCGTTGCCAAGGATGCAGTGCTGCTTGAGCCGGTGCTCGAGGAACCAGTGATACTCCTCGCGGGTCATGCCGTGATCGAGCAGGAATTCGTACATCCCGCTTTCGAGCCGGCGTCCATAATTGAGGTCGAGCGACAGAAACCGCATCTGGTTGAGCACTTCGGCGCGCGGAATCGCGGCCGGGCTGTCGGCATGGTAATATTCGGACGATTCACTCTGAATGAAGATCGCGTCGTGGCGGCGCTTGAGGATTTCGATCATCGCCATGACATTGGCCTTGACGATGTTCTTGAGCGCGGTGACGAACGAGCGATCGTCCTTGGCCTGCTCGTTCCACCAGCCGTATTTGGCCGAGAACACCGAGCAAATAAACATCTCGTTGATCGGCGTGTAGAGCTGGATCCACGGATAGCGCTCGGCGAAGGCCCCGGCATATTGAGCGAACAATTGCGGGAAATCGCCGTTCTGGAAATTGCCGATCCAGTCGGGCACGCCGAAGTGGCAGAGGTCGACGATCGGGGTGATCTCGCGCCGCCGCAGGTCGGCGAAGGTCAGGTCGGCGAACTCCCAGTCATATTTGTCCGGACCAAGATAGGTGCGGTGCAGCGGCGGCCCGTAGCGCAGGTAATTGATGCCGATTTCCTGGACACAGTCGAAATCCTCGCGCCAGCGCTCGTAATGGCCGCTCGACTCCATTTGATCGATCCGGGTCTTGCCATTGTCGATGGTTGGGATGCTGTTTTCGATCCCGGTCGCGAACATGAAGTTGGCGATGATTCAATCTCCTCGCGCCCCGGCCCGGGCGCCTTGGTTCAGCCGGCAAAGGGAATTTCCGCAATGCCCGTAACCCCCGGCGCGGCCAGAAACAAACCCCCGGCTTGTGGTTGCACGGCCAGAGCGGCGGCGTCGAGGCCTATGCTGGCCGAGGTAATGTAGAGCTGGTCGAGGTCGCGGCCGCCGAAGGCGCAGCTGGTCGGCTTGGCCACCGGCAGCGTGATCGTTCGCAAACACTCGCCGGCGGGCGAAAAACGCCGCACGCACCAGCCATCCCAAAAGGCGATCCACAGGCAGCCTTCGGCATCGACCGTCATCCCGTCGGGATAGCCTTCGTCCGCTCCATAGCTGGCGAAGACCCGCCGGTTGCCGGCGTTGCCGGAGCGGTCGAGGTCGAACGCATAGGTCACCTTGAGGCCCGAATCATTGTGGTACATGAGGTCGCCCGACGGGCTGAAGGCGGGGCCGTTGGTGACCTTGTAGCCATGATCGACCGGGGTTGCCGTGAGCTCGGGCCCGAACCGGTAGAGCGTGCCCGCGGCCTGGCGCTCGGTATCGTCCATGGTCCCCGCCCAGAAGCGCCCCGAGCGATCGACCTTGCCGTCGTTGAAGCGATTGTC
The DNA here is from genome assembly GCA_039919095.1 of Sphingomicrobium sp. Lineage (GTDB taxonomy): Bacteria > Pseudomonadota > Alphaproteobacteria > Sphingomonadales > Sphingomonadaceae > Sphingomicrobium. The sequence goes on from JBDSGH010000225.1 coordinate 1,798, forward strand.
GGGCCGGTCCGCTTCGGGATGCGCAACGATCTCGAACCGGTCGGAATCGAGCTCGACCAATGCGATGCCGTGGTCGGTTCCGGCGATGAACCCGCCGCTCGCGCGCGGCGCCAGCGAACCGATCCGGAACGGGGTTTGCCACTGCTCGAGCTGGCCGCCCTGATCGAGCCGAAAAATCTTCCAGCCCTTGATGTCGACCCAATACAAAGCGGCGTCGCACTCGACCCACAGCGGTCCCTCGCCGAGCACGGCGTGGACGTCGGCGACGCAGGTCACCTCTGACTCCGCCTCAATCCCGGCAGCCTGATCGTCCATTCGCGTTCCCGGCCTCGCTCGCACAAAAGAAAACCTTCGGGCCCATGTCGCTCTTATGCGAATTAAGGTCCAATGGGCGGACGCATGCGCTGGGCAGAAGGTTTCATTGCCGTCGATTGGGGCACGACCAACCGTCGCGCTTATCGGATCGACGAGATCGGCCGCTGCACCGAAGAATTCGAGGACGGGCGCGGTGTCCTGGCCATAGCGGCCGGCGGTTTTCCCGCGGCCGTGGCCGAAATCCGCGCCCGGCTCGGGGACTGGCCGCTGCTGCTGGCGGGGATGGTCGGCTCCAACCGCGGCTGGATCGAGGCGCCCTATGTGCCGTGCCCGGCGGGGCTCGACGATCTTGCTCGGGCGCTGGTCTGGGCCGACGACCGGACCGCGATCGTGCCCGGCGTGTGCGACGACCGCGGGGAGCACGCCGACGTCATGCGCGGCGAGGAAGTGCAGCTGCTCGGCGCGGCCGGGTCGGGCATGATCCCAGCCGACTGCTGGGTCTGCCACCCGGGCACGCACAATAAATGGGTCGAAGTCGCCGGCTGCCGGATCGCGAGCTTCCGAACGGTGCTGACCGGCGAGCTGTTCAACCTCCTCAAGGGTCATAGCATCCTTGCCGACCTGCTCGCCTTGCCAACCGGGGCCGGCGAAGCATTCGAAGCCGGGGTTCGCCACGGGCTCACCGCCGACGATTTGCAGGCCGAGCTGTTCTCGGTCCGCGCGCGGGTGCTGCTGGGCAAGGCGCGGCGCGAGGATGCGGCGTCCTACACCAGCGGGTTGTTGATCGGCGGCGACCTGCGCATCGGCCTGAAGGCGATCGACGCGCCCGAGGTCATGGTCATGGCCCGACCCGAGCTCTCCGCGCTTTACGCGGTGGCGCTGCGCTGCGCCGGCCGGACTCCGGTCGAGCTTGACGGCGAGCAATGCTTCAACAACGGAATCAAGCAGATCGCGGAGCGGATCGAATGACCCCCATCGAACAATTCAGGACCTATTTCGCGGCCTGCCCGCTGGTGGCGATCATCCGCGGGGTGACGCCGGACGAGGCCGAGGCGATCGGCGCCGCGGTTTTCGACGCCGGCATCCGGATCATCGAGGTGCCGCTCAATTCGCCCGAGCCGTTCGACAGCATCGCGCGGCTTGCGCAGACCCTTGGCGATCGCGCGCTGATCGGCGCTGGCACGGTGCTCGATCCGGGCCAGGTGGCCGAGGTCGAGGCCGCCGGCGGGCGGCTGATCATCGCGCCCAACACCAATCCCGAGGTGATTCGCGCGACGGTCGCCGCCGGCCTGGTCTCGAGCCCCGGCTATTTCACCGCGTCGGAAGCCTTTAGCGCGATCGCGGCCGGCGCCCAGGTGCTCAAATTCTTCCCCGCCGAAGCAGCCACGCCGGGCGTCATCCGCGCCCAGAAAGCGGTGCTGCCCAAGGCCGTGCCGGTGATCGTCGTCGGCGGGGTTGCGCCCGAGACCATGAGCACTTGGCTCGAGGCCGGCGCCGACGGCCTCGGGCTCGGTTCGGGCCTCTACCAGCCCGGCCAGTCGGCCGAGGCGACAGCGGCGCGCGCGCAAGCCTATGTCGCCGGCCTGGGGCGCTGAATGCGGCCGCTGCGGATCGCCATCATCGGCTTCGGCAAGATCGCCGGGGACCAGCATGTGCCGGCGATCGCCGGCAACTCGCGGCTCGAGCTGGTCGCGACTTCGAGCCGTGGTGGCCAGGGCACCGCCCGTCAGTTCACCGACTGGCGCGAACTGCTGGCCGAGGTCGACGGGCTCGACGCGGTGGCGATCACCACCCCGCCGTCGGTCCGCTTCGAGATTGCGAGCGAGTGCATCGCGCGGGGTTTGCACTGCCTGCTGGAAAAGCCACCGACCGACACGCTGAGCGAGATTCACGAGCTGGCGCGCCTTGCCAGCGAGCGCAATGTGAGCCTGTTCACGACCTGGCATGCCCAGCATAACCCGGCGGTCGAGGCGGCCGCCGCCGCGCTCGCCGGCCAGCGCATCGCGTCGATGGAGATCGTTTGGCACGAGGATGTGCGCAAATGGCACCCGGGCCAGCAATGGATTTGGCAGGCGGGCGGCTTTGGCGTGTTCGACCCCGGAATCAACGCCTTCTCGATCGCTACCAAAATCTTCCCCGGCACGCTGCTGGTCAGCTCCGCCGAGCTGTCGTTCCCCGATGGCGCCGACACTCCAATCGCAGCCGAGATCGAATTCGCCTCCTCCTCCGCCGACGGGCCGCTGCGCTGCAGCCTCGACTGGCGCCGCAGCGAAGGCGAGGAATGGACCATCGCGATTCGCACCGCCGGCGGCAGCGAAGTTCGACTCGTGGACGGCGGAGCGAGGCTGCTGATCGACGGTGCCGCGGTCCCGACCGACAAGGCCGACGAATATCCCGACATTTACCGCGCCTTTGTCGACTTGATCGACGAGCGCCGCAGCCAGGTCGACGTCGTGCCGCTGCGGCTAGTTGCCGACTGCTTGCTCGCCGGACGCCGCAAGGCTGTCGCCGCGCCGCCCGCTTGATTACTGTAGCGGCAGCAACTTGCGCCTGTTAAATCCACCGACAGCGAGCGGTCGAGCGGCGCTCGTGGGGAGACTGGGCAAATGGACGTGGTAGTGACGGCCGAGCTTGAGCGGGCCGACGAGGCATTCGCCAGCAACCGCCTGCTTGCGACTTTTCCAACCGAGGCGCGCAACCTGCTCAAGCCGCATACGACCGTCGTCGACCTC
>JBDSGH010000226.1:0-2696 GCA_039919095.1 Sphingomicrobium sp.
CCGAGCTTGGCCGTGCCCGCGATGCTGAAATTGCGCGCCGGGCCCCACACGCCCATCGAATCGGTGTTGAGCACGGCGACCGTCTTGCCCAGCGGGTAGAGCGGATTGGCGGCGTAATATTCCGAGCCGAGCAGGCCTTTTTCCTCGACCGAAACGGCGAGGAAGACGAGCGAGCGGTCGGTCCGCGGCTGGTGAGCGAAGGCGCGGGCCTGCTCGATGATGTGGGCGATGCCGGTGCCGTTATCGAGCGCGCCGTTATAGATTGCGTCGCCGTTGGCATCGGGCTTGCCGATCCCGAGATGGTCCCAGTGGGCGCTGTAGATCACGGTCTCGTCGGGGTAGCGCTTGCCGCGCAGCAGCCCGACGACGTTGCTCGAAGTGATGGTCTCGGTCTTGGCGGTGACGCTTGCCGACAAGGTTGGTTTGAGCGGAATCGGCCGGAAATCCTTGCGCCGGGCAGCGGCCCGGGCGGCCTCGAAATCGAGGCCCGATGCCTGGAACAATTTGACCGCGAGGTCGCGCTGGATCCAGCTGTCGAACGGCGTGTGCTCGCTCGCCGGACTGACGCGGACGATGTCGAACATGGTGTTGGTGTTGCTGTTCTTGACCGTCGCCCAGCCATAGGACGCGGGCCCGGTTTCGTGGACCAGCATGACGCCGGCCGCGCCGCGCCGCGCCGCTTCGGCATATTTATAGGTCCAGCGGCCGTAATAGGTCATCGCCTTGCCGCCGAAATCGCCGCGCATCGGATCGCTGGCAGTGCCTTCGAAATCGGGGTCGTTGACGAGCATGACGAGGATTTTGCCGCGCACGTCGGCGTCCTTGAAATCGTCCCACTCGCGCTCGGGCGCGCTCACCCCGTAACCGACGAACAGCAATGGCGCGTTGGCGAGGTTGACGGCGCTGACCCCGGTCAGTGGCGAGCGCACCGCAATCTGTTCGCCCTGGACCAGATTCTCGCTGGTCGAACCAAGGTTGAGGCGCAGCTGCGGGGTGCCGACGATCTCCGACTTGAGCAGCGGTACGGGCTGAGTCCACTGGCGCTTGCCGTTGACGATCGCGCCGCCCGGCTGGAGGCCGGCGGCCCTGAACTGGTCGATCAAATAGGCGACCGTCCTGGTTTCGGCGCGGGTCGCCGGACCGCGGCCTTCAAAGGCGTCGGAACCGAGCGTCTGGACGTGGCGCGACAGGCGCGCCGGATCGAACGCCGGAGCGCTTTGCGCGGTGGCTTGCCCGGCGACCAGCGCCAGTGCGCTGGCAGCCAAAAAGTACATGCGAGTCATTCAGCCTCCTCGACCAATCGTCGCCCCTTAGGCACGACACGGCGGTCCGCAAAGAGTTTCGTTGGCGGCTCGCGGCGGACCGAGCGCCGGCGCCGCCGGCCCGGTGGATTGCCCCTTACGATGCGCTTGCCACGCGCGCATAAGCCCGCTGCCAGGGAGAATTGGAATGACCGACATCAGCAAGGCCGGCACCTACATGTTCGCCGGCCGCGACGTGAACCGCATGGGCTATGGCGCGATGCAACTCGCCGGGCCCGGCGTGTTCGGACCGCCCAAGGACCGCGAGCAGGCGCTGGCGGTGCTGCGCGAAGCGGTGGCGAGCGGGGTCAACCACATCGACACCAGCGATTATTACGGGCCGCACGTCACCAACCACATCATCCGCGAGGCGCTGTCGCCGTTTCCCGACGAGCTGGTGCTGGTGACCAAGCTCGGCGCGCGGCGCGGCGACGACGCGTCGTGGATTCCGGCGATGGACCCGGAGGAGCTGGCAGCGGGGCTCGACGACAATCTTAGCAACCTCGGGCTCGACGCAATGGAGGTCGTCAACCTGCGCATCGTCGGATTGCACGACGGGCCGGCCGAAGGCTCGATCGCGCGTCAGGTCGAGGCGATGGCCAAGCTCCAGCACCAGGGGCTGGTGCGCCACATCGGGCTCAGCAACGTCACCCGGCGCCAGGTAGAGGAAGCGCAGGCGATGGTCAGCCTGGCGTGCGTCCAGAACCATTACAACATCGTCCACCGCGGCGACGACGAGCTGATCGATGCGCTCGCCGGGCAGGGCATCGCCTACGTGCCGTTCTTCCCGCTGGGTGGTTTCTCGCCGCTCCAGTCGGCCGAACTGTCCGGCATCGCCGACCAAATCGGCGCGACCCCGATGCAGGTCGCTTTGGCCTGGCTGCTGCGGCGGTCGCCCAACATCCTGCTCATTCCAGGCACGTCGTCGCTGGTCCATCTGCGGCAGAATCTGGCCGCCGCCGAGCTCGACCTGGACGAGGAAGTGATGGCCCGCCTCGACGCGATCGGCGAAGCGGTTCCGGCATAAAAAAAGGGCCGGGGGTGAGCCCGGCCCGATTGTCGATTTTGCCTGCGATCAGCTGGCGTCGGAGGCGCCCGCCTTGCGCGCGCTCGACCGCGCCTTGGCCGCCGCCTTGGCCTTGGCCTTGCTGACCTTGGGCGGCGCCGGAGTGATCTCGAACGCCGGCGCATTGTCCTTGATCCGGACCTTGACCTCGCCGCCGTTGATGAGCTTGCCGAACAGCAGTTCCTCGGCCAGCGGCTGCTTAATCTTCTCCTGCACCAGGCGGCCCATCGGACGCGCCCCGTAGAGCTTGTCGTAGCCGCGGGTGGTCAGCCACTCGCGCGCTTCCTCGTCCAGATCGATGTGGACGTTGCGGTCGGCCAGCTGGAGCT
>JBDSGH010000227.1:0-8733 GCA_039919095.1 Sphingomicrobium sp.
TTGCCGGTGTAATAGAGGATGCGCTCGGTCGTCGTCGTCTTGCCGGCGTCGATGTGCGCCATGATGCCGATGTTGCGATAGCGTTCGAGCGGATGGCTGCGGGCCATTTCTTAGGTTTCCTTAGCGATGTCGGGAGCCGGCGAGCCGGCGCTCCCAATATATAGGTGCGATTTCGACCGGTGCCAGAGCTACCAGCGGTAGTGGCTGAAGGCGCGGTTGGCTTCGGCCATGCGGTGCGTGTCTTCGCGCTTCTTGACCGCGTTGCCGCGGTTCTGGGAAGCGTCCATCAGCTCGCCCGAAAGCCGCGCCGACATGGTCTTTTCCGACCGCGCGCGAGCGGCCGTGATGAGCCAGCGGATGGCCAGCGCCTGGGCGCGCTCGATGCGCACTTCGACCGGCACCTGGTAAGTCGCACCGCCGACCCGGCGGCTGCGCACTTCGATGCCCGGCTTCACATTGTTCAAGGCCTCGTGGAAGACCTGGATCGGGTCTTTCTTGAGCCGAGCCTCGACGCTTTCGAGGGCGCCATAGACGATGCCTTCGGCGACCGACTTCTTGCCGTCGAACATCACCGAATTCATGAACTTGGACAAAACCTCGTCCCCGAACTTCGGGTCGGGCAGGATTTCGCGCTTTTCTGGGCGGCGACGACGGGACATGTGAATTCCTTTCTCTTCAGCCGGATCCGGAACCGTGTCCGGGGCTTACTCGTGCGGATTATTTGGGGCGCTTGGCGCCGTATTTGGAACGCGACTGGCGGCGGTCCTTGACCCCCTGCGTGTCGAGCACGCCGCGCAACACGTGATAGCGCACGCCGGGAAGGTCGCGCACACGGCCGCCGCGGATCAGCACGACGCTATGCTCCTGGAGATTGTGGCCTTCGCCCGGGATGTAGCTGATCACTTCGCGTTGGTTGGTCAGGCGGACCTTGGCCACCTTGCGCAGCGCCGAGTTCGGCTTCTTCGGAGTGGTCGTATAGACCCGGGTGCAGACACCGCGCTTTTGCGGATTCTGTTCCATCGCAGGGACCTTGGACTTGGCCTTCTGCGGTTCGCGACCCTTGCGGATCAGCTGGTTAATCGTCGGCATGAAGCCTTCACCTTTCTGTGCCGGAAACAGTCTCCGGCGGTTACTTTGCTCGAACGCAAAGCGCGAAGGCGTGCGGCAAACCATCGGGCCTGCCGGGCCTTCACGTCGTCGAGCAATGTTCAGCTCTTGTCCGTTCGGGGTCCGATATCGATGCCCCCGCGGACGACCGGCCCAATAGCGGGCGAGTGGCACAGGGTCAATTGCCTGTCTTGCCCAGCGCCAAGTTCGCCGGGCCATTCCGGCGACGCGCCGGAGCGAAACCTCAGGCCATCTCGGCGAAGTGCAGAATCCGGCCGATGACGCTGCGCAGCCCGCCGCCAACCAGCCCGCCATGACCGTGACGCGCCATCCCCTCCGGCGGTGTCCAGGGCAGTGGCGGCATCAGGCTGTCGAGCCCGCGGTCGATCAGGCATTCGTGATGGTCGACGATCCGCTCCTCCCAGCCGCGCGGCAGATCGGCGGCGGTCGCCGGCCCCGCGGCCGCGTCGCCGCCCGGAAACCAGTTGGACCGCTTTTCGTGGACGAATTCGCCGCGCGCCATCGGCTCGCGCCGGGTTTTGAGCCGGATGCTGATCTGGTCGGGCGAGCGATAGCCGTAATGCCGCAGCCGGATGCGGTCGGGATAGATCGGCCGGATATCGGCCGGAATCTCCTTCAACGCCGGGTCGTGCCTGAAAAACCTGAGCTCGCTATATTCTCCGAGCACATAATGATGCAGCCGCTCCTCGAGCGGGACCTCGGGCGCGAAGCGGCGCGGGTCGCGGCGGCAACAGTCGGCGTCGATGTCGGTGAACAGATAGGCATAAAGTTGCGGCCAGACCGCTCGAAAGCGCTGCGGCACGCGCGCCAGGAAAGCCCGCGGATCGTCGATCATGAACTCGTCGGCATCGATGATCGCCCACCAGTCGCCGGACCGCGCTCGCGAGCGATAATGGCACAGGATTTCGTCGCGCAGGCTGTCGGTGAACGGCTTGGAATCGGTCTTGAACGGCACCACGGCGGGCAATTCGCGCGCCAGGTCGAGCACGATTTGCCAGGTGCCGTCGTCGCTGCCGTTGTCGAACACGTAGATGTGGTCGCACCACCGGCTCGCGGCGCGCAAGGTTTGCGCGATCACGTCCGCTTCGTTCTTGACGATGCACAACCCGTGGATGACCAACGGAGTCCCCCAACCCGCTCCTTCCATGGTTAATGTCACACATTAACTTTTTGTTCAATCGTTACGGAAGCGACCGCAGCGCTAAGCTCGGCCAGCCGCGCTTGTCTGGCCCCAGCGCGCGAACGATGGCATAGCGCCTTGGCCTTTCGCACGATCGGACCATTGTGAGTTTAAACCACCACCGATCGATGAAGATCGCGGGATTTCGCGCTCTCAAGCGGGGTACTCCGTCGGCCTTCAGCGACCTGTATTACAGCGCGATGGAGTTGAGCTGGCCGGCCTTCATCGCCGCCGCCTGCCTGATCTTCATCACCGTCAACGTCCTGTTCGGCGCGCTCTATACCGCGCTTCCAGGCCAGATTCTCAACGCCAAGCCGGGATCGTTCCCCGACGGTTTCTTCTTCTCGGTCGAGACCCTGGCAACGGTCGGTTACGGCAATATGGCGCCGGCCACCTACACCGCGCACGCCATCACCGCGGTCGAGATCATGTGCGGCCTGTTGCTGCTCGCGACCGTCACGGGCCTGACCTTCGCGCGCTTCTCCCGGCCCCGCCAAAGCCTCCTGTTCAGCGACGTTGCCATCCTCGGCGAATATGAAGGCCGCGAAGCGCTGATCGTGCGCATCGCCAGCCCGCGGGTCCAGCCCATCGCCGACGTCAGTGCGCAAATGGCGCTGGTCGACCGGGTCGAAGGCAAGGGCGGGCATGTTTCGCGCCGCATCACCAATCTGCCGCTGGTCCATCAAACGTTCGCAATGCTGACTATGACCTGGACCATCGCCCACATCCTCGAGCCCGACGACCCGCTCCGCGTCGCGCTCCGCGACGGCAAGGATGTGCGCATCCTGGTCACCGTCAGCGGGCTCGACACGATGCTTGCGACCCCGACCTTTGGCGGGCGCTTCTATCTGCGGCGCGAAATCCTGCTCGACCACGACTTCGTCGACATGATCGACGAGGTCGAGGACGGTTCATTCGAGGTCGATTTGAGCAAGCTCCACCAGACCCGCCCGCGAACCTTGTAACGATGCCCCTTAGTCGACCCGCCAGTGGATCGGCTTGAAGGAGCCGTTGTTCGATTGCAGCGCCGAGCAGGCGGTGAGGCCGATAACCAGGTCCATGCGGGCTTCGAACACGATCCGGTCGCCGGCCTTCGAGCGCGGCGGGTCGACGCTAAGGCGACCGCTGGCGCCGTCGACGACGACGTTCATGAAGCAGTTGAAGGCGGTTGGGATCATGTCCTCGCCGATGCCGTAGGGCGACAGCGCGGCGGCGAGATTGCCGAAGCAGCCGCGGTGCGGGTCGTCCTCGCCGTAGATGATCCGGAAGGTGTCCTTGGAGCACGGCGTAAGCAGGAAATCGTGGCGCCCGACGCTGTCCTCGACGATGTCGAGCATGACGTTCGAACGGTTCGAGTAGAGCGGGTCGCCGGCGGTCAGATAGATCGTGCTGGCATAATCAAGCGTTCGGCCCGAGCTGATCACTTCCTTGACGTCGGCGCGGTTGAACGCGAGCAAATCCGCGACCTGCTCGCCCAGCGGGTCGATCACCGTCAGTCGCTGGCCCGCCTCGATCAGGAAGGCCACGCCCGAGCGCGGCGCGATTTCATGCGGCATCGTGGCTGCCCCGCCCGGAGAACGGGCAACGCCAGCCATCCTCAACCGCGCGGCCGCTATATTGCCGGGCGGCCGAGATCTCGCCGTGGCGTGACAGCATCGGGTTGACCGACCCGGCCAGCTCGACGTCGCGGCTGATGATTTTCTCACGCAGTTTGTCGTAGCGGCCGAGCTCGCGTAGCTGGACGAACTGGTCGTGGAGGTTGAACACCATCGTCGGATAAGCGAACCGCCGCGCCGGCCGGCTGGCGAGCGGGTGGAGGCCGACGACGAAGAACGCCTCGCCGCCGAAGCTCATCGCGAAATGCGGGTCCTCGGGATCATGGGCGACGCGCTGGTCGGCCTCCTGGCCGAGCCACTGGTCCTTGTCTGACAGCGAGCGCAGCCGTTGCCACAGGATCCGCTCGAACTCCTCCTCGCCGTCGGGCGCGCCGCTTTCGAACACCACCGCCAGCGACTGGAACAGCTGCGGATTGGCGCGGTAGCGTTTGGACAGGTCGATGAGCCCGGGCAGGATCCGCAGATCGTCCCATGCCGAGCGAAAATCGCGCGCGACGACGAACCGCAGGCCGGCGCGGTTGATCGCCGCCTTGGCCCCGACGCACGGGAAATTGACGTCCTCGATGAACCGCGAAAGCTGGCGGGCGAGAGGGTGATCGTCGTCTTGTGGAACCGATAACATCCGCCGCGAACGTCGCCCGCGCCAACAAGTTGCACCGCGAGACCTATTAACCTGGTAACTTATGTTACACACGCACGGTCCGATCCGCTTCACGCTTAATTTCAAGGGCTTATCCGGTGGACGGAAAGGCGCTCATAATAAGGCCGGCAGCGTTCGGCGAGACGGCGCGCCGCGTCGGGCAAGGCCACCGGCTCGCGGTCGGGCGCGCCAAAGCCGGTGCTGGCCTCGACCGCCGCATACCAATGCGGCGCCCACGGTCCGTCGGTCGCGCGGCGCCCGGCCGGCCACGCCAGCATCGCCGGGTCCCAGCCGAGGCCGAGCCGCGCGCACAGCCTTTCAAGTACGGCCGCCGGGTCGGCGAGCACGTCATTGGCATCGACCACCGGCGGCGCATGCCCAAGCCGGTCGGCCTCGCGCTCGAAGAAGTCGGCCTGGCGGTCGAGGGCGAAATCCTCGAACGCGGCGGCCTCGCGTTGGCGCAGATAGGAGGCGATCATCCGTTCGGGTTCGCGGATCAGGAAGGCGTGGCTGAAGCCGGCGAAATCGTCATAGCCGACCGGTCCGACCATGTGGTGCCACATATGCTTCTGGTACCACACTGGCGATCCGTCGGGTGCCGGGCCGGCGAGCGTCGCCATCACGTTGCCCCAGTCGCAATCCATCGCCGCGACGATCTCGTCGCGCAGCGGGTGACCGGCGCCGCTCGTCTTGAGGAAGGCGCCGTAGAACGGCTCGTCGGACACGAAGGTGTCGGCGCGGTTGCCGAAGCTGCGCAGCAGCGCGGTCGACAGGTTGCGCGGCCCCGACCACATCGCGATGCGCAGGGTCACGGGCGGGTGGCGCTGGCCACATCCTCCTCGATCCGCTGGCGATAGAGCCGCTGCAGCCGCTCAACCATCGGCCCGCGACCGTCGGTCAGCTGGCGCCCGTCGACCGCGCGCACCGGCACCACGCCGGCGAAGGTGCCGGTGACGAATGCCTCGTCCGCGCCATAGACGTCGGTCAGCGAAAAATTCTTCTCGAACACCGGGATAGCGTTGGCGCGGCACAGCTCTATGACGTTGGCGCGGGTGATCCCGCCGAGGCAGTAATCGCCGGTCGAGGTCCACACCTCGCCCTTGCGGACGATGAAGAAATGGGTCGAGTTGCAGGTCGCGACGAAGCCGTGCGGGTCGAGCATCAGCCCCTCGTCGGCGCCGGCCTCGATCGCCTGGATACAGGCGGTGATGCAGTTCACTTTCGAATGCGAGTTGAGCTTGGGGTCCTGGACCGCCGGGTCGCCGCGGCGGACGTGGACCGTGAACAGCGTGATGCCATGCTCGACGATGCGCGGCTCGGGCTCTTTATATTCGGCGACGATCACCACCGTTGCGCCGCCGACGATCACCCGCGGGTCCTGGTAGGGGGTCGAGCGCACCCCGCGCGTGACCATCAGGCGGACGTGGGCGCCATCGCTCATGCGATTGGCGTCGAGCGTTTCGTAGAGCCGGCGGGTGAGCTGGTCGCGGGTTAGCCCGATGTCCATTGCGATCGCCTTGGCGCCTTCGAACAAACGGTCGAGGTGCCGCTCGAGGAAGGCGATCCGGCCGTGGTGGACGCGCAGGCCTTCCCACACCCCGTCGCCGAGCACGAAACCCGAATCGAACACCGACACGACCGCTTCGGCGCGCGGCTTCAACTCGCCGTTGACGCTGATCAGGATCGACGCGTTGCGCGGGTCGGACACGTCGTGGAGCGATTGGGCCATACGCCAGACGTGCCGCGAGCCCGAAGGATTGGCAACTATTCGGTGGTTTTGCCGTCCCATTCCTCGTGGGTGGCGTCGGCCTCGGCCTTGGTCGCTTCGACCAATTGGTCGATATGCTCGGGCGGACCGTAGAGGGTGTACATCCGCAGCGGCCCGCTGCCGGTATTGCGGACATTGTGGCGCGCGCCGGCGGGGACAATCACCGCGAAATCCTCGCTCACCGGATTGGCCTTGCCGTCGATGTCGACCGCGCCCTCGCCTTCCTCGAAGCGGAAGAACTGGTCGCGGTCGGGGTGAACCTCGGACCCGATTTCCTCACCCGGCTGGAGCGTCATCAGCACCAGCTGCAGGTGCTGGCCGGTGTAGAGCACCCGGCGGAAATCGTCGTTGTCGACCGTCCGCTGCTCGATATTGTCGCAATAGCCCTGTTTCATGCCTGCCCCTTTTACAACCGCTGCGGCCGGGCGGCGGTCAATCCCGCGCCCGGCCGGCTCCATCCTTACAGCATCAGCGCTTATTTGCGGATGCTGTTCACATGATCGAGGTGGCCCTGCACGACCGTCACGGCCTTGCTGGCGAAGTCCTTGAGCGGCGCGGAATCGCCCTTGGCCGCATAATTCTGGAGCAACGCGAGCGCCTTCTGGTGGGCATTGCTCTGCTGGTCGACGAAGCGCCGCTCGAAATCATCGCCGTTCGCGCCCTTGAGCTGGTCGATCAGTCCCTGCTGCTCGGCGTCGAGCACCGGGATCACGGTCAGCGGCGGGGTCGCCTTGGCGGCGGCGGCCTTGAGCTCGACAGTCGACTTCTGGTGGTCGGTGACGAGCTGCGCGGCGAAAGCCTTGATCGCCGGCGTCGTCGCCTTGTCGGCGGCGAGCTTGGCGCTCTCGATCTCGAACATGTCGCTGGCGGCAACCGCGTTGGCGAAGCTTGCGGCGTCGGTCGGCAGCGCGGCCGGCTCGGCAACCATCGCATTGGTGCCCAGCGCATCGTTGGTCGCGGCATCCTCGGCGAGGTTGGTTTCGGTCGACATCTGGTTGTCGCCGCTGCGGTTGCAGCCGGCCATGGTCAGGACCAGCGCAAAGAATGCGGTGGACAGGATCGGTATGCGCATTGGACTTCCCTCGTGTTTCTAACGGCATGCTGATGCCGCTGCTTGGTGCGAAAACACTCGGTAGGTCAGTGCGTTCCGGCCGATCGCTGCATTCGCGCTACGATAATGGATCGTGGCCCCAGTTCATCAGCGAATAGCGCCAGCGCGACGTCACCATATTGTCGGGCTGCTGGGCGCGGTGGCGGGCGATGAAGCCGACCACCTTGCGCATGTGGGCATAGTCGTCGTCGGTCAGCGCCGCTTGGTCCGAGCGCAGGATGGAGACGATCCGCCGGCCGCTGGCATGGCCGATCGATTCCCCGCCGGCGATTTTTTGCCCGACCCGCCGGCTCTCGGGCGTGGCGAGCCAGGCTTCGAGTTCATCGGCGTCCATATTGACCGCGGCGGCAAAGTCGGCGGCGACCCGCGCTTTATTCAGCACACTCAATGCAACACGCCCACTTCAGCAAGCGGCGACCGTGGCGTCGACCGGGCTGCGCGGACGGATGTAGAGCCGCTTGACCATCGGGAACTTGACCGCGGTCTCCTTTTCGATCTCGCACACCAGCCGCTCGACGTCGCGCGCCGAGATGCTGTCGTCGAAGTCGACCGAAAGCATCGCGGTGACCTGGTCGGGCGCGCTGTGGACGGTCAGTATCTCGCCGACATCGGTCACCCCCGGCCGCTCTGCGACCAGCCGCTTCAATTCGCGCACCAGTTCGGGATCGGCCGCCTCGCCGATCAACAATGCCTTCGATTCATAAGCGAGCACGAACGCGGTGACGGCGAGGATCACGCCGATGACGACCGACGCCGCGCCGTCGAAGCGCGGGTCGTGGGTCGCCTGGCTGATTGCCAGGCCGACTGCGGCGACCAGGATGCCGGCCATCGCCGCACCGTTTTCGAGCAGCACGATGAACCCTGGCGGGTCCTTCGAGCGCTGGACCGCCTGGACCCAGCCGAGTGAGCCCTTGGCCTCCTTGAAATCCTTGAACGCCGCGACCGTCGACCCGCCTTCGAGCAGGAAGGCGATCAGCAGCACGCCATAAGCGACCACCGGCGATACCGCCGGCTCGGGGTTGGAGATGTGGATGATGCCTTCGTAGATCGACACTCCGGCGCCGAGCGCGAACACCAGCACGGCGACGACGAAGCTCCAGAAATAGATTTCGCGGCCGTAGCCGAACGGGTGATATTCGTCGGCCGGGCGCCGCGCCGCGCGCCGGCCCCACAGCAACAGCAGCTGGTTGGTCGAATCGACCACGCTGTGGACGCCTTCGGTGAGCATCGCCGACGAGCCGGTGATCGCCGCCGCGATGAACTTGGACACGGCGATGCCGAGATTGGCGC
>JBDSGH010000228.1:0-4903 GCA_039919095.1 Sphingomicrobium sp.
TCGACGCCGAGGTGTTCGACAACGATCTTCTTCACCCGATCGGCAGTCTCGCTCATGCTCGCAATCCTCCATTTGCTTTTGCGCTGCCCTAGCGTTGACGCAGGTTCCGGGCAAGTGGCGCTCAAGCCACCGATCTTGCCCGGCCGCCCAAGCCGGCTAAGTCTGGTCGCCGATGCATGGCGCCCGTCCCCTCACCACCGGCGAACTCGCCCTTGCCCGCTCGGTGTTCGGTCACGCCATCGACTATTCGAAGGTCCGCCTGGTCAAGCGCAAATGGTGGCCGTTCCAGCCGCGCAGCACCGGCATGGCGCCCACCGGCAATATTCACTTCCACCCACACGGCGACCTGTGGTCGGACGATTTCGCGACCGAGCCGCTCCACCGCCAAGGGCTGTTCATCCATGAAATGACCCACGTTTGGCAGACCCAGACCCGCGGCCGCTTCTACCTGCCGCTGATGCGCCATCCGTTTTGCCGCTATTCCTATGTGCTCGAGAACGATTGGCCGTTCGTCCGCTACGGCCTTGAACAGCAAGCCGAAATCGTCCGCCACAGCTTCCTTGCGAACGCCGGTTACGCAGTGCCGACGCGGCCGCCGGCATCGCTGTTACCTTTCGGTTGAGTTTCGGACCTGTAACAATAGAGCAACAGGACTCGCGGTAAAACGTCCGATCCGGGGTCATTCTCTCCACAGTTCCAATCGTTTCAGGCATAGATTGTAAAGCATCTTCTCGAAACGGGGGTTTCATCATGCGCGTCACAGCAATCCTGCTCGCCGGTACGGCGGCAATCGCCATCACCGGACCGGCTTTCGCTCAGTCCTCGGCGGAGCAGACCGCACAGGCGGCCAACACGACCGATGTCGACCAGAACGACGAAATCATCGTTACCGCGACCAAGCGCGCCTCACGCGTTCAGGACGTGCCGTTCTCGATCAACGCCCAGACCCAGGCTGACATCCAGCGCTCCAACGCCAGCACGATCGAGGATATCAGCCGCAACGTCGCCGGCCTGACCGTCCAGAACCTCGGGCCGGGCCAGAGCCAGGTGTCGATCCGCGGCGTTTCCGCCGGCCAGATCATCCGCGACCAGCCGGGCGTCAAGGAGCAGGTCGGCGTCTATCTCGACGAATCGGTCATTTCGCTGTCGCTGTTCACGCCCGACCTCGACCTGTTCGACCTCAACCGCGTCGAGACCCTGCGCGGCCCGCAGGGCACACTATTCGGCTCGGGCTCGGTCGGCGGAACGCTGCGCTACATCACCACCCAGCCCAAGCTCGGCGTCACCGAAGGCTTGATCGAAGGCAATATCAACGCGGTCGAGGAAAGCGACATTGGCGGCCATCTGAAGGGCGCGGTCAACGTCCCGATCGGCGACCAGGTTGCGGCTCGCGTCGTCGGTTACGGAACCCACTACGGCGGGTTCATCGACGCGGTTGGCCCGGCCGGCGGCAAGAACATCAATGACGGCGATCGCTATGGCGGCCGCATTGCAATCCTGTTCGAGCCAACCCCGGACATCCGGATCACCCCGCGCGTGGTCTATCAGAAAATCTCCGTCGACGGCTTCAACCGCGAGGAGAAATACAACTTTTACGACAACCAGTTCACGTCGGGCGCAGCCGGCTCGGATCTCGGCAAGCGCAAGCAATATCTCAAGCTGCGCGAGCAGTTCAAAGACGAAACCGTGCTCGCCGACCTGACCGGCAGCATCGGCTTCGGCGGGGTCGACCTGACCTCGATCACGAGCTACATCAACCGCGACATCCTGGTCAGCCGCGACGCATCGGCGCTGACCGGCTCGGTCGGCATTTCGCCGCTGGTCGGAGCCGGGGTGGATCCCGACATCGCCAATCTGGCGTCGAACCTGCGCGACACCACCAAGCTCAAGCAATGGACTCAGGAGCTTCGGCTGGGATCGACCGGTCCCGGGCCGTTCCAGTGGGTGTTCGGCGGCTTTTACAGCCATGTCGACCGCACCTACGCGCAGCGCCTGCCGACGCCGGGCTACGATGCGTTCATCGAAGCCGCGCTTCCGGGAGCGACCGCCGCGACCGCCAACGGCTTCCCGTCCGACTCTCCCTACAATGCCGACCTGCCCTACATCATCAAGCAGAAGGCGGTGTTCGGCGAAGCCAGCTATGATTTCGGCCAGGTCAAGCTGACCGGCGGCGGGCGCTGGTACGACTTCAAGGAAACCCGCGACTTCATCTCCGGCGGCGTGTTTTCGAACGTCGACACGCGGATTGGCGACAAGACCAAGTCGAACGGTTTCTCGCCGCGCGCGATCGCGACCTGGGAGCCCAACCGCAATCTCAGCGTCAACATCCAGGCGGCCAAGGGCTTCCGCCTCGGCGGCGTCAACGATCCGCTCAACATCCCGCTCTGCACGCCCGCCGACCAGGCCATTTATGGCCCGTTCGCGTCGGCCACCTACGACGACGAAACGCTGTGGAACTACGAAGCCGGCGTGAAATATTCCAAACGTGGAATCACTTTCAACGCAGCGGTCTTCCACACCAGCATCAAGGACCTCCAAGTCACGGTCGATGCCGGTAGCTGCTCGTCGCGCCTGGTGTTCAACGTGCCCAAGTCGCACACCACCGGCGTCGAAGGCGAGTTTTCGGTAACCCCCGTGCCTGGCCTCGATCTGTCAGTGGCCGGCAGCTACGTCTCGGCGGAATTCGATTCGACCATCGACGACCCGGTCCTCGCCACCCGCACCGGCATCCGTTCGGGCAACCGCCTGCCGACCGTGCCGAAGTTCCAGATCGCCACCACCGGCACTTACGGCAGCCGGCTCACCTCCAACAGCGCCTGGTATGTGTCGAGCAGCTGGCAGCACGTCGGCAGCCGCTACACCCAGCCGGGCGACCAGGAGCCGGGCGCGAGCATCTTCAACTTCATCTTCTACGATCCGGCGACCGGTGCGTTCGGCACCTCGACGCAGGACTTCGGCTCGCTCAAGCTCCCGGCCTATGACCTGATCAACTTCTCGGCCGGCATCAAATGGGACAGCGGGCTCGAATTCGTTGCCTACGTCAACAATGCCTTCGACGAGAATGCCAAGCTGTCGCTCGACCGCGAACGCGGTGGTCGGGCCCGGCTCGGCTACAACGTCGGCTCGCCGCGGACCATCGGCCTGACCGTTCGCCAGGCGTTTGCGTCTCATGCCGCGCCGCCGCCTCCGCCGCCACCACCGCCGCCTCCGCCGCCACCTCCGCCGCCTCCCGCGACGCAGACCTGCGCCGATGGTTCGGTGATCCTGGCGACCGACGTTTGCCCGCTGCCACCGCCTCCGCCGCCACCACCGGCGCCTGAGCCGGAGCGCGGTTAAGCGACTGACACGGTGAAAATCACGCGCCGCTCGCTCCTCGCAGCCACGGTTGCCGGAGCGGGCGGCGCTGCTATTTTGCCGGCTATGGCCAAGACCGCGCCGATCGCCCCCAAAAGTCACATCGCGGTGATCGGCGCCGGGGTGTTCGGCGCCTGGACCGCCCACCACCTGCTGCGCTCCGGCCATCGCGTGACCTTGATCGACGCCCACGGCCCGGCCCACAGCCGCGCTTCGTCAGGCGGCGAATCGCGGCTGACCCGCGCCGCCTACGGCAAGGATGCGATCTACACCCGCATGGCGTTTGAATCGCTGCGGCAGTGGAAAGAGCTGAGCGCGATCGCCGGCCTGCCGATCTTCATCCCGCACGGCATATTGTTCTTCTTCCCGACGCTCGAACCCTATCTCGACGAATCGCTCGAAGCGCATCGCAAGCTCGGCCTGCCAAGCGAGCGGCTCGAGCCGGCGGAGATGGCGCGGCGCTTCCCGATGATCGACTTCACCGGGGTCAAGGCGGGCATCTACGAACCCGGTTTCGGTGGCCTCATGGCGCGGCGCTCGGTCCAGACCCTGGTCGAACGCTTCGTGCGTGAGGGCGGAAGCTATTTGCGCGGCGCGGCGCTACCCCCAGCCGGCGGCACCCGCCTCGACGCGGTCACCCTCACCTCGGGCGAAAAGGTCGCCGCCGACCGCTTCGTGTTCGCGCTCGGGCCGTGGCTGCCCAAGCTGTTTCCCGAACTGCTCGGCGGGCGCATCGTCGCCACCCGCCAGGAAGTGTTCTTCTTCGCTCCGCCGGCGGGCGATCGCCGCTTCCTCACGGGCGCAATGCCGGGCTGGGCCGATTTCAACGGCGGCGACATCTTCTACGGCTTTCCCAATCTCGAAGGGCGTGGGGTCAAGTTCGCCCACGACCAGCATGGCGTGGTGGTCGATCCCGACACCCAGGACCGCCGGCCGAGCGAAGCCGCGCTGGCCGAGATTATCGCCTTCCGCGACCGCCGTTTCCCCTTGTTGCGCAACGCCCCGCTGACCGAAGCGCGCGTGTGCCAGTATGAAAACAGTTCGAACGGCGATTTCCTGGTCGATTTTCACCCGCAGCTGGCCAATGTCCTGCTGGTCGGCGGCGGCTCGGGCCACGGCTTCAAGCACGGCCCCGAAGTCGGCCGCCACGCCGCGGCCCGCCTGCTCGGCACGGCCGCCGCCGAGCCCCGCTTCACCCTCGCCACCAAGGCCAAGACCCAGAAACGCGAAGTGCACTGATCAAGCACCCCTCCCCCCTTAAGGGAGAGGCAGCGTCAGTCGGGCTTCTTGGCCACTCCGACCAGCGCCGGGCGCAATAGCCGGTCCTTGTGCATATAGCCGGGCTGCATTTCGTCGACGACTGTCCCGGGCTTGGCCTCGCCGGTCGGGATTTCGAGCATCGCCTGGTGCTTGTGCGGGTCGAGCGGCTGGCCCTTGGCGTCGATCCGGGTGATGCCGTTGCGGGCGAAAGCCGAGTCCAGCTCGCGCGCGGTGGCTTCGATCCCGGCCAGGAAATTGCTCGCCGTCTGGTCGGCGCGGAGCTCGTCCG
>JBDSGH010000229.1:0-3119 GCA_039919095.1 Sphingomicrobium sp.
CGGTGCTCCTCCAGGCCTATCGCTGGCTGGCCGACAGCCGCGACGAAGCGACCGGCGAGCGGCTCGACCAGCTCGAGGACCCGTTCCGGCTGTATCGCTGCCATACCATCATGAATTGCGCCAATGCGTGCCCCAAGGGTTTGAACCCGGCCAAGGCGATCGCCGAGACCAAGAAACTGATCGCGGAGCGCGCCGCCTGATGGGCATCCCGAGCGGGGCGGCCGAGGATCCTGACCACCCCGGCTGGTTCAGCTGGGGTGACTTCCCGCGCGGCAGCTTTGCCGGCGCAACCGGCAAATTGCTGTTCCGGCCCGACGGCGACGGCCGCGCCCGCTGCCGCATCTTTCCGACCGAGGCGCTGCTCAACCATGGCGGGTCGATCCACGGCGGCGCGGTGATGAGCTTCATCGACATGGCGCTGTTCGCCGGCGGGCGCTGCGCCGGAATGGACGAGGGCCATTATGTGACGCTCGACTGCTCGGTTCACTTCATCGGCCGCGGCCAGGTCGGCGTTCCGCTCGACGCCGAGGTCCGGCTGGTCAAGCAGACTCCCGGCGGCCACGTCTTCTTCATCGGCACCTGCGACCAGGGCGACGAGCCGACCCACAGCTTCTCCGGCACCCTCAAGCGCGTTCGCACCCCCAACACGCCGGCATGACCGGACCGGTCGGGACAGCCTATGCCGCGCTGGTCGCGGCAGGCGAGCTGCAACCGGATCCGGCCCAGCTGCGCGCGGT
This sequence comes from Sphingomicrobium sp., assembly GCA_039919095.1. Classification (GTDB taxonomy): domain Bacteria; phylum Pseudomonadota; class Alphaproteobacteria; order Sphingomonadales; family Sphingomonadaceae; genus Sphingomicrobium. Next base: position 738 of record JBDSGH010000229.1, read on the forward strand.
CGAGGCGCTCGACCGGCTCGAGGCGGTCATGGCGCGGCGCAACGGCGGCCTGCTCGGCCGCTTGCTCAAGCCCAAAGTCGACGAGCTCGCCGGGGTTTATCTGTGGGGCGGGGTCGGGCGCGGCAAGTCGATGCTGATGGACCTCGCCTTCGACCACAGCGCGGCCCGCCCCAAGCGCCGGGTTCATTTCCACGCCTTCATGCTCGAAACCCACCAGCGGCTGCGAGTTGCCCGGGCCAAGGAAGAAGGCGACCCGCTCGAGGAAGTCGCCGACCGGATCGCCGACGAGGCCCGGCTGCTCGCGTTCGACGAGATGCAGGTCAACAACCCGGCCGACGCCATGATCCTGTCGCGATTGTTCGAGAAATTGCGCGAGCACGGGGTCAAGATCGTCACCACCTCCAACCGCCCGCCGCGCGACCTGTATCTGGACGGCGTCAACCGCGAGCTGTTCCTGCCGTTCATCGAGTTGATCGAACAGCGCATGGAAGTGGCGGTGGTCGACGGGCCGATCGACTATCGACTCGACCGGCTCGAAGGGGTCGAGGTGTGGCACGTCCCCAACGGCCCGAAAGCGAGCGCGGCGCTGAGCGAAGCGTTCTTCAAGCTGACCGATTACCCGGTCGAGGACCGCGCCAAGGTGCCGTCGGAAGAGCTTGCGGTCGGCGGCGGGCGGACGCTGCACGTGCCCAAGTCGCTAAAGGGTGTCGCGGTGTTCTCGTTCAAGCGCTTGTGCGGGGAGCCGCGCGGCGCCGCCGACTATCTCGCCATCGCCCACCGCTTCCACACCGTGATCCTGGTCGGGATCCCGGTCATGACCAGCGCCATGCGCAATGAGGCGGCGCGGTTCGTGATTCTGATCGACGAGCTTTACGAGCACCGCGTCAAGCTGCTCGCCGCCGCCGATGCCGAACCCGCCGGCCTTTACCTTGCGGGTGACGGCCGGTTCGAGTTCGCCCGCACCGTCAGCCGGCTCGAGGAAATGCAGAGCGCCGCCTATCTTGCCGAGGGCCACGGCGCGGCCTAGCTTTTATAGACTGCCGAGGAGAATGTTGATGCGCCGAATTGCCCTTTTGATTGCGTGCCTTTCAACCTCGGCTCTCGCCGCGCCCAACCCGATCACCATGCCAAGCAAGCTCGCCCCCGAGTGGCAGGCCAAGACTCGCGCCTTGTTCAAGGCGGCGATCGAAATCCCCAGCGTCCACAACCGCGGCGAGATGCCGCGCATGGCCAAATTGCTCGGCGACCAGTTCCGCGCCGCCGGCATTCCCGAGGCCGACATCCACGTCATGCCCTACGAAGCGCTGCCGGGCGACAAGACGGTTGCGCTAATCGTCCGCTGGCGCTCGCCCAAGGCGACCCACAAGCCGATGATGATTCTCGGCCACATGGACGTGGTCGAAGCCAAGCGCGCCGACTGGAAATACGACCCGTTCGTGTTCCGCGAGGAGGGCGGCTATTTCCTCGGCCGCGGCACCAGCGACATGAAGAACGGCGACGTCGCGACCACCATGGCCGCGGTCAAGCTGATCGCCCAGGGGTTCAAGCCCAACCGCGACATCATCTTCTTCTACAGCGGCGACGAGGAAACCATGGGCCGCGGGGCGACTCTCGGCGCGACCCAATGGCGCAAGCTGACCGACGCCGAATTCGGGCTCAACGCCGACGGCGGGTGCGGCTCTTACGACCGCAATTTCCGCGTCCTTGGTTGCGGCATTTCGACCGCGGAGAAGACCTTCCAAACCTATTTTTTGACCGCCCACAATCCCGGCGGCCACAGCTCGCGGCCGCGTCCCGACAACGCTATTTACGAGCTCGCCGACGCCTTGAAGGCGCTCCAGGCGCATCGCTTCGCGCCGATGCTCAACGAGACCAGCCGAAGCTATTTCCAGGAGCGCTCACGGCAGGAGGGCAATAGCCCGCTCGGCCAGCAAATTCGTGCCTGGCTGGCCAACCCCAAGGATGGCGCCGCGGCCGACGCGATCGAGGCCAATCCGCTCGAGGTCGGCCTGACCCGGACGCGCTGCGTCGCGACCATGCTCGAGGGCGGCCACGCTGACAACGCGCTTCCGCAAAGCGCCAAGGCGACGGTCAATTGCCGGATAATGCCGGGCGTCCAGCCGGCCGCAGTCGAAGCCGAATTGAAAGAACTCGCCGGCCCCAAGATCGAGGTCGTCCCGGATCCCAATTACATCGGCCAGCTGACCCCGCCGTCGCCGCTTCGCCCCGACGTGCTCAAGGCGGTGACCAGCGCCATCCAGCGCATCCACGGCCCGGCGATGCACGTCTATCCGGTGATGTCGACCGGAGCGAGCGACGGCAGCTTCTTCCGCGCCGCCGGAATCCCGGTTTACGACGTCGACGGCAGCTGGGGCATTTCGC
>JBDSGH010000230.1:0-3354 GCA_039919095.1 Sphingomicrobium sp.
GGTTGATGCCGGGCACTTCGTTGACGATCCGCGTCGCGACCCGCGACAGGAAAGCCGCGTCGAACGGGTAGATGTCGGCGGTCATGCCGTCGACGCTGGTCACCGCGCGCAGCGCGCAGACGCTGTCGTAGGTCCGGTAATCGCCCATCACGCCGACCGTGCGGACCGGCAGCAGCACCGCGAACGCCTGCCAGATCGCGTCGTACAGCCCGGCGTTGCGGATTTCCTCAAGGTAAATCGCGTCGGCCTTGCGCAAGATGTCGCAGCGCTCCTCGGTCACTTCGCCGGGGATGCGGATGGCGAGGCCGGGGCCGGGGAACGGATGGCGCGCGACGAACGCCTCGGGCAGCCCCAGTTCGCGCCCGAGCACGCGCACTTCGTCCTTGAACAATTCGCGCAAGGGTTCGACCAATTGCATGTTCATCCGCTCGGGCAGCCCGCCGACATTGTGGTGGCTCTTGATCGTCACGCTCGGTCCGCCCGTGAACGACACGCTTTCGATGACGTCGGGATAGAGTGTGCCCTGGGCGAGGAAATCGGCGCCGCCGACCGCTTTGGCTTCCGCCTCGAACACTTCGATGAAGGTCTTGCCGATGAACTTGCGCTTGGCTTCGGGGTCGGTCACCCCGGCCAGCCCGCCGAGGAATTCCTTGCTCGCGTCGACGTGGACCAGCGGGATGTTGTAGCTATTGCGGAACAGCGAGACGACCTGCTCCGCCTCGCCCATCCGCATCAGTCCGTGGTCGACGAAGACGCAGGTCAATTGCTCGCCAATTGCTTCGTGGATAAGCACCGCCGCGACCGCGCTGTCGACCCCGCCCGACAACCCGCAGATCACCCGGCCCCCACCGACCTGGGCTCGGATCTCGGCGATTTTGGCGTCGCGAAAGCCGGCCATCGTCCAGTCGCCCGAACAGCCGCACACGTGGCGCACGAAATTGGCCAGCAATTTGCCGCCGTCGGGGGTGTGAACCACCTCGGGGTGGAACATCATCGAGTAAAACCGCCGAGCCTCGTCAGTTGCGATGGCGTAAGGCGCGCCCTCCGACTTGGCGACGATCGAAAAGCCCTCGGGCAATTGCTCGACGCGGTCGCCGTGGCTCATCCACACCTGGTGCTTTTCGCCGACGTTCCACAATCCGTCGAACAGCGCGCTGGCGGCTATGATGTCGATGAACGCGCGACCGAATTCGCGGTTGTCGGAGGCCGCGACGACCCCGCCCAACTGATGCGCCATGGTCTGCTGGCCGTAGCAGATGGCGAGCATCGGCAGCCCGCAGTCGAAGAAATGCTGGGGCGCGCGCGGGCTGTCATCCCACATCACCGACGACGGTCCGCCGGACAGGATGATGCCCTTGGGCGCGAGGCGCTCGAACGCTTCGGCGGCACTGTTGAACGGGGCGATCTCGCAATACACCCCGGCCTCGCGCACGCGGCGGGCGATCAGCTGGGTCACCTGGCTGCCGAAGTCGACGATCAGGATGGTCTCGCCAGCAATGGCTGAAGCGGGCTGGGTTGTCATTGCGGGCCGATACGGAGGCCCCGCGCCGAAGTCCAGAATCTAGGCGCCTGATCCGGCCCGGCCCTTGCGCTCGGCCTTGTACGGGACCTGGTCGAGCCTGTGGCGCAGCTCCTCGATCGGGTCGTCGGAGGCGGCCTCGGCCGGCCTTGAATATTTCTCCTCGAGCGCCAGTTCCTCGACGGTCGGCTCGCGCAGGAAGCGGATGGTGAGGCGCTGGCCGAACACCTCGTCGCCGCGGATCTTCAATTCCGGCTCGGCGTTGGCAGGCAAATTGTCGCGCACCGCTTCGAGGAAGCGGATCAAATCGTCGAGCGGGGTGTGCTCGCTGATCTCGATGAAATCTTTGACTCGTCTCGGCACTGGGTCCTGCTCATTGGCCACGAGGATAATCGGTCGAGGGATGCGCTGCGCACGGCCTCACCGCTTTCTATAGCCCGCATTACGCCGGGCGATACCCGCGACCGCCGGATCGGACCGGGAAATCCGCCCAAGCGGGTGCAAATCAGGTGCGGACCCGCAAGGCTTCGGTGCAACTGTTGCGCAGGTCGCTCAGCCGAGCGCTGTTGGTCGGCCGGTCGGGGCTGTCGGCGCGGATTGTTTCGGCCAGCGCGTTCAAGGTCTGGACCGCGATATCGAGATACTGCAGCTTGACCGGATAGGTCGCGGCCACCACCAGGTCGGTCGCCAGGTCATCGCCAAGCTGCCCGAGCAGGGTTGCGACCCGAACGATATCTTCGGCCAGCGTATCGGCGGTTTCGATCGTCCGCTGGGCCGGAACGGCAAGCGGCACTGCCCCGGCCCGGACTACCGCGACGATCTGATCGACCCTCTGCTGTTCGCGATTGACCGATGGCGCCATCCACTCGCGGACCGCAACCGACGATTGGAACTGCAGCCCGCAACGGTTCGCCTCGGACCACACGACGAGGCCGGAGACGCTGAGCTGGCCGCGCACCAACGTGACCGTCGAGCCGACCGCGGCCGAGGCCCCGTCAACCTTTGCACCCAATGGCGAAAGGTCGCGGATCCTGACCGGCAGGACGGAGCCGGACGAACGCAGCACCGCCGCCACGAACAAATTGGTGCGGGCGTCCGCGCGGCTTTCGGCCGTCGCGTCCGGGGGCACACCGTCAGCAATGAAGTCGTCGCGCATGCCGTCTGTCCAAGTCAATTCATCCGCTTTGGGGGGTAAACCTTAAATAGTCGCTCTCGTTTGCTCCATTGCGGTTAGAAGCTTTGCGCAAGTCGTGCCGTGGGCGGCCGCCCCTTTGCAGTCAGTCGGCCGGAGCGGCGCTGGCCGGGGCAGCGGGGCGATGCTCCCCGGCGGCGAATTGCTCGGCCAGCTTGAACTTCTGGATCTTGCCCGACCCGGTCAGCGGCCACTCGCTGACCCACAGCCAGTGCTTGGGGGTCTTTTGCGGCGACAGCCGCGCCCGAATGAAGGCTTTGAGGTCACTCGGCTCGGGCCTCCGGCCGCCGCTGGCGCGCATGAAGCAGGCGACTTCCTCGCCATAGATCGGGCACGGCACCCCAATCACCGCCACTTCACCGACATCGGGATGCTCGAGCATCGCATTCTCGATTTCGGCCGGAAACAGGTTCTCCCCGCCGCGGATGATCATCTCCTTGACCCGCCCGGTGATCGCCACATAGCCGCGCGCGTCCATCCGCCCGAGATCGCCGGTGTGGAGCCAGCCAGCGCCATCGATCGCCTGGGCGGTCGCTTCGGGATTGTCATTATATCCGGTCATGACGTGATAGCCGCGGGTGCAGATCTCGCCCTGCTCGCCGATCGGCATCACTACCCCGCTGTGCGGATCGCGGATCGCGAC
>JBDSGH010000231.1:0-3253 GCA_039919095.1 Sphingomicrobium sp.
GGAAGCTCGGGCATCGCCCGGTGATATGGCGGAGGGCCGCCAAGCCCGCTAGAGGCTCGCGCATGAGCGACAAGGTCAATTTTGGCGACGAGCTGGTCAGCCCGGACGAAAAGACCCGCCGGGTCGGCGCGGTGTTCAGCTCGGTCGCGCGGCGCTACGATTTGATGAACGACCTGATGTCGGGCGGGCTCCACCGGCTGTGGAAGGACAAGTTTGTCGCCCGCGTGAAGCCGCGTGCCGGCGAGCGCATGCTCGACATGGCCGGCGGCACCGGCGACGTCGCGTTCCGAATGGCCAAGCGCGGCGCACTGGTGACGGTCGCCGACATCAACCCTGACATGCTTGCAGTGGGCGTCGAGCGGGGCAAGCAGCGTGGCATTGCCGGCCTCAAGTGGCAGGTCGAGGATGCCGCCGCTCTGACCGTCGCCGACCGCAGCTTCGACGCCTACACAATCGCGTTCGGAATCCGCAACGTGACCGACATTCCGGCGGCACTGCGCGAAGCCCATCGCGCGCTGGTGCGCGGCGGGCGCTTTTATTGCCTCGAATTCTCGACCAGCGAATGGCCCGGTTTCGGCGAACTCTACGAAGCCTATTCGAACAATGTCATCCCGCGCATCGGCAAGGCTGTCGCCGACGACGAGGCAAGCTATCGCTATCTGGTCGAATCGATCCGGCGCTTCCCCAAGCCCGAGGCGTTCCGGCGGATGATCACCGAAGCCGGGTTCGAGCGCGCTGCGGTGGAGCCGATCCTCGGTGGGCTGGTCGCGATCCATTCGGGCTGGAAAATTTGACCGCTTCGGTGACCCATCTGTGGCGCCTGCTCAAATGGGGGCGGACGCTTGCCCGCCACGGCGCGCTCAAGGGGATCGAGGCCGATCCGCTGACTCCGCCGCAGGTCCGTCGGCTGGTGCGGATCGTGAGCTTTGCGGCGAACGCCCCGGCCACCCCCGATTACGCCAAGGCGTTGCAGGAAATCGGGCCGGCGGCGATTAAGCTCGGCCAGGCGCTGTCGACCCGCCCCGACCTGGTCGGCGACCGCGCGGCAGAAAATCTGTCGCGGCTCCAGGACGATCTGCCGCCCTCCCCGTTCCCGGCGATCAAGGCGGCGATCGAAGCGGCCTTCGAAACCCCGCTCGATCAATTGTTCGCAAGCTTCGATCCGGTCCCGGTCGGCGCCGCTTCGATCGCCCAGGTCCACCGCGCGGTCACCACCGACGGGCGCGACGTCGCGGTCAAAGTCCTGCGGCCGGGCATCGAGCAGGAATTCGCCGACGCCATCGCAACTTACGAATGGGCTGCCGCGCATGTCGAGAGCAGCGGCGGCGAGCTCGAGCGGCTGCGGCCACGGCTGGTAGTGGCGCATTTCAAGCAATGGACGGCGCGCGAGCTCGACCTCCAGCGCGAGGCCGCGTCGGCGTCGGAACTGCGCGAGAATATGGTTGCCGAGCCAGAATTCTTCGTGCCCGAGATCGACTGGCGGCGGACCGCCCGGCGGGTGCTGACGCTCGAATGGCTCGACGGGGTCAAGCTCAACGACCGCGATGCGCTGGTCGCCGCCGGCCACGACTGCAAGGCGCTCGCCGCGATCCTCGTTCGTGCCTTCCTGCGCCAGGCGGTGGTCGACGGTTTCTTCCATGCTGACCTCCACCAAGGCAATCTGTTCGCGCTTGCCGACGGGCGCATCGCGGTGATCGACTTCGGCATCATGGGGCGGATCGACCGGCGCGCGCGGATGTGGCTGGCGGAGATTCTGTACGGGCTGATCACCGGCAATTACCGGCGCGTCGCAGAGATCCATTTCGAAGCGCAATATGTCCCGCCGCATCATAATGTCGAAGAGTTCGCGACCGCGTTGCGTGCCGCCGGCGAGCCGATCCGCGGCCTTCCGGTCAAGGACATTTCGGTCGGGCGGATGCTTGAGAGCCTGTTCGCGATCACGCGCGATTTCGACATGCCGACCCAGCCCCATTTGCTGCTGTTGCAAAAGACCATGGTGATGGAGGAAGGGGTCGCCACCAACCTCGATCCCGACATCAATATGTGGGAGACCGCCGAGCCGTTCCTCAAGGAATGGCTGCGCTCCGAACTGGGGCCCGAGACCTACCTTGCCGACCGCATTACGGACGCGGTGCGCGCGCTCAAGCTGGTGCCGCAGCTGATCCACCGGATGAACGAATATTACCCGCCGCGCGGCGCCGCACCGCCGCCACCGCCGCTGCCTGACATCACGCTGGTCGCCCGGCGCGATTGGTGGGGCTATGCACTGGCCGGCGGAATAGGCGCGGCGATCGCTGCCGGAGCCCTGCTGTTGTTCTAATTGGAGGCCGTTTTATGCTCGGGATGTTGAGTCGACTGGCAATCCTGAGCTCGCTTGCGATGGGCGCGGCGGTCTCGCCGGCCGCCGCCGCTGCGCCGACCGAAACCGGACACTCCGGGCTGGTCCAATTGTTCAGTGACTGGCGCCAGTTCAATCATCCCCAGATTGTCCGCGGCAAGCCCGATTATTCGGCCGCGGCGATGGCCGCCAAAGCGGCGCGCCTGCCCGACTTCCGCCGCCGCCTGGCCGCCGTCGACACGCGCGGCTGGAGCGTGTCCGAGCGCGGCGACCAACGGCTGGTCGAGGCCGAGATGAATGGGCTCGACTTCTTCCTTCGGGTGCTCCGGCCGTGGGCGCGCGATCCCGGCTTCTACCAGACCATCTTCGCCGAAATGAGCGACGTGCCCGCGCACGAAGGGCCGTCGGCCGAGCCCAACATCGACCTGCACAATTTCCGCTATCCGCTGTCCCGGGCGGACGACGCGAAATTGACCGAACTGCTCGGCGCGGTGCCGGCGATGCTCGGCGATGCCAAGCGCAACCTCGCGGGGAGCCAGGCCCATGAGCTGTGGGCTTATGGCGACCGCGCGTTCAACGAGCAGGCCGAGGTGCTGGAGAAGCTCGAGGCCGGGACGCTGGTTTTGAACGACCTCGACGGCAAGCGCCCGGCGAATTTGGCCGGCGCATCGCCGCAATTGCGCACGGCGGTCCGCGATGCGCGGCTGGCGACGGTCGACTTCGCGCGCTGGACCAAGGCCGAGGCGCCGCGCCGAACCGGCCCGTCGGGCGTCGGCAAGGCCAATTATAATTGGTACCTCAAGCACGTCCTGTTGAGCCCCTACGACTTCGACCAGCAACAGACGCTATTGCAGCGCGAGCTGGACCGTTCACTGTCCTCGCTCCGGCTCGAGGAGGTGCGCAACCGCGCCGCGC
>JBDSGH010000232.1:0-2778 GCA_039919095.1 Sphingomicrobium sp.
CTGCGCGTGAGCCTGAGGCCCTGGTGCTGGCCGCCGACACGGTCGTCGCCGTGGGGCGGCGGATCCTGCCCAAGGTCGAGGACGAGGCGACGCTCCGCAAGTGCATGGCGTTACTCTCGGGCCGTCGCCACAGGGTGATGACCGGGGTTGCACTAGCGGCTGCGGGCCAGCCGATCCGCACCCGCTTGGTCGAGACGATGATCGCCATGAAACAGCTATCGGCGGAAGAAATCGACTTTTACGCCGGCCACGGCGAATGGCGCGGCAAGGCCGGCGGCTATGCCTTGCAGGGCCACGGCGAAGTCTATGTCCGCCACATCGCCGGCAGTTATTCTAACGTCGTCGGCCTGCCGCTGGCCGAGACCCGGTTGCTGCTCAAAGCGGCGGGCTTCGCAATTGGCTGAATGGCTGATCGAGCGCGGGATCGGCGAAATCCGCGCGGTGCAGCTCGATGACGGCGCAATCGTCGAGGCGAGGGTCGAGATCGAAGGTGTCATCCCCGCCGGCACGGTGCTCGGCGCGCGGCTAACCGATGTCGGACAGGCCGGGCGCAACGCCGTCGCAAGCACTGCTGACGGCGCGGCATATCTGCTGCCCAAGGCGCCGGGTGGGGTTACTCATGGCGCCGCGCTGACGATCGAAGTGGTGCGCGAGGCGATCCCGGGAGTCGAGCCGTGGAAGCGCCCGCTGGCCCGGGTCACCGACCGACCGCCAGCCCCGGCCGCAACGTTGAGCGGCCGCGAGATGGACTTCCCCGCGCCCGGCCCAAACGCATTGACCGAGGCTGGCTGGGACGAACTGATCGAGCAGGCGCGGACCGGCGTGGTCGCGTTTGCCGGCGGCACGTTGCGGATTGCGACGACCCCGGCGATGACCTTGATCGACGTCGACGGACAGCTTGCCCCGGCCGAGCTGGCGGTGGCCGGAGCGGCGGCGGCGGCGCGCGCGATTCGCCGGCTCGGGATCGGCGGATCGATCGGCATCGACCTGCCGACCGCCGGGGCCAAATCCGCGCGCCAGGCGGCCGCCGCAGCGATCGACCAGCAACTTCCCCAACCGTTCGAGCGGACCGCGGTCAACGGCTTCGGCTTCGTCCAGATCGTCCGTCCGCGCAGCCGACCGTCGCTGCTCGAAATCTGGAGCGACCGGACGAGCGCCGAAGCGCGCGCCTTGCTGCGGGTCGCTGCGTCTGGGCCGGGCCCGCGGCGCCTCGTGGCCCACCCGGCGGTGATCGCCGTGATCGAGCGCAACCCCGGCTGGCTCGAGGCGCTCGCGCGGCAGGTCGGCGGCGCCGTTACCTTGCGCAGCGACCCCGCGCTCGCCATCTCTGCTGGCCATGCCGAACCTGCCTAAAGCCAAGCCCTGCCCGCTGTGCGGCAAGCCCGCCGCCGAACCCCACGCGCCATTCTGCAGCCGCGGCTGCAAGGACCGCGACCTGTTGAAATGGCTCGGCGAAGGCTATCGTATTGCTGGCCCGCCGGCGGACTTGCCCGACGCTCCGGAAGACGACAGCTAGCGCGCCGGCGGCGGCTTGCGGCCGGCCACGCTGACCCGCCACACGGTGTTGCCGACGTCATCCGCGATGAGCAGCGCGCCACTGCGGTCGACCGCGACTCCGACCGGCCGCCCGCGGGCCTTGCCGTTGGCCATGAAGCCCGACACGAAGGTCCGCGGATTGCCCACCGGGCGCCCGTTACGGAAGGCGATGAACACCACCTTGTAGCCATGCAGCTGGCCGCGGTTCCAGCTGCCGTGCTCGCCGACGAAAGCGCCGCCGCGGAACTGGGCGGGGAAGCTCGCGCCGGTGTAGAAAGCCAAGCCGAGCGGGGCGACGTGCGAGCTTAGCGCATAGTCGGGCGGGATCGCTTGCGCGACAAGGTCGGGGCGCTGCGGCTCGACCCGCGGATCGAGGTGGCGGCCGTAATAGGAATAAGGCCAGCCGTAGAACGCGCCCTGGCGGACCGAGGTCAGATAGTCTGGGACGAGGTTGGGGCCGATCTCGTCACGCTCGTTGGCGACTGCCCACAACGTGTTGCTGCCGGGATAGAAAGTCAGGCCGTTGGGGTTGCGCAGCCCGGTCGCGAATGGCCGCTGTGCGCCGCTCTGGCGGTCGACCTCGACGATCGCGGCGCGGCCGACCTCGGCGTCGACCCCGCGCTCCATGATGTTGCTGTTCGAGCCGACCCCGGCGAACAGCTTGGTCCCGTCCGGGCTTGCGACCAGGCTCTTGGTCCAGTGATGGTTGATCGCGCCCGCTGGAAGCGCCGCCAGCAGCTGCCCCGGCGCGGTGATCCGGGTCGCGCCCGCGACATAGGGATAGCGCACGATGCCATCGGTGTTGGCGACGTACAGGTCGCTCCCGACCAGCGCGACCCCGAACGGCGAGTTGAGGTGGTCGACCAGCACCGAGCGAAGCTCCGCCCGGCCATCGCCGTCGGCGTCGCGCAGCAAGGTGATGCGGTTGCTAGGCGGCGGCGGTCCGTTACCGGCGCCATGCGCGCCCGCCTGAATCCAATCGCGCACCGGATCCTTCGGGCGCTGCACCGGCTCGGTCGCATCCATCCGCGATTCGACCGCGAGCACGTCGCCGTCGGGCAGGACATAGAGGTTGCGCGGGTTGGACAGGCCGGTGGCCAGCGCCTGCACTTCGAAACCCGCCGGAACGCTCGGCGTCTCGCCCGGCTTCCAGCCGACCACCGTCGGGACATGCGATTCGGGGATGATGTACTGGACCGGGTCGGGCAGCGTCGGATTGGCGCCGTACTGGCTGCCCGGCGG
>JBDSGH010000233.1:0-6544 GCA_039919095.1 Sphingomicrobium sp.
GCCGACCGTCCGCTCTCAGAACTCCTCGGTCACGCCCGGCTCGCGCTCGATGTCGCGGCGCTGACCCCGCTCGCCCGCTGGCTACCCAATTTCCATGTCACGCGCCGCTTCGACACCTTGTTCTTCATCGCCCGCGCGCCGCCCGGCGAGTGGCAGCCGCGGGTGATCGAGGGCGAATGCAGCGGCGCCTTCTGGCTGACCGCCGCCGACGCGCTCGAGCGCGAGCGCGTCGGCGGCGCGCGTCTGATCTTCCCGACCCGCCGCAATCTCGAGCGGCTTGCCCAGCACACCAGTTTCGACGCGATCAAGGCCGATGCCGAGGCCCATCCGATCGAGCCAGTCACGCCGTGGGTCGAGGAACATGACGGCCAACGCTTCATCACGATTCCGGACCATCTCGGCTATCCGGTCACCCGCGAGCCGCTCGACGGGCTGTGGCGCGGCTGACCCCGCCACTCTGATTTCGTTCGATTCCGGCTGAGTTTAGAGGCGATTCGCTCCCCCTCCGGACATAAAAAAAGGGGACCCGCCGGAGCGGATCCCCTTTTTGCCATGCTGTTCAGCAGGCTTATTTGAGATGCCGCGACAGATGCTTGTTCATCTCGAACATGCTGCAGCTATCCTTGCCGAAGACCTTCTTGAGCTTGTCGTCAGCGAGGATTTCTCGTTTGTTTTGAGGATTTTGCAGGTTGTTCTTACGAATGTGATCCCAAACCTTCGAAACCACCTGGCTGCGCGGAAGCGGATCATTGCCCGTAATCGCCCCCAACTCAGGTGAAGGTTGAACCGGCCGAGCCAATCCGCCCCCTGCTGTCCTGCCACTTTTCGCCATGTGCGCCCTCCTGTTGATGTCCCCTTTTGTAGAGCGCAAAGCCACCCGCATTGCAATGCCCCCCAGCATCTTGCGATCGGCTTATTTTCGACCGAACGGAACGACCCGGTTGGCGGCGTCGTGGCCGATGTCGGCGCGGCCGCCAAAGGCGATGCCCGATCGTCCGCACCACTCCTCGACGATCGCATATTCGTCGCGGCCGAATGCGGGGTCGTTGTCGGGCACGTCGGCGACCCGGCCGAGGCGGATTTGCGTCACCCCGCGGACGTTGGCGCTGGCGGCCAGGTGGAACATCAGCCGGTCGATCCGGTAATGGTGTTCGCTGACTTCCTCGATCAACAGTTCGGCGCCGGCCAGGTCGGGCTCGAGCGGCGTTCCGAGCAGGCACGACAGCACGGTCAGGTTGAACGCGACCGCCGGCCCGCCGAGGTTGGGCTCGAGCGCCGCCGGGTCGCGCCGCACCAGCCAATCGAGCGCGCGCGTCACCGCCGCCTGGCCACCGTCGCGCAGCATATCCTGCGGCATCGGTCCCCACGCGGCATCGAGCCCGGCCTTGTGCAGCCCGGCCAGCAGGAAACCGGCATCGCTATAGCCCATGTAGAGCTTCGAGCGCGCTGCCGCGGGCAAGTCGGCCAGCGCCGCTTCGGCGATCCGGTTCGACCCGTAACCCCCGCGCGCGAACCACACCGCGTCGACCGACGGATCGGCCATGACTTCGCGCAGCGCCGCCAGCCGCTCGCGATCGCTCCCCGCGAAATGGCCGTCGATTAGAAAGCACTGCGGGTGGATCACAAGCTCGCAATCGCCGCGGCCGGCGACTAGGGCCGCGACCCGCTCGCCCGCCTCGGGCTTGAGGGTGCAGCTAGGGGCGACGACGGCGATCCGCATGACTTTCGCTTATTCCTTTTCCGCCTGGTCGCGCTCGATCCGTGCCTGCCTAATCAACGCCCGCCCGCCAAATGCGATCGCTCCGCCAAGCACCAACGGAATGCCGCCGACTAGGACAATCAGCGGCACCATGTCCCACTGCGACCCCATGCCGCCACTGCCGATCAGGGCGGCCAGCGAGCATAAGCCGCTGGCGCCGGCGATCAGTATCCCGACGGCGACCAAGATCCCGCCGATAACCGATTTCATGGCGTTCCACCCCCTTCCCGGTGCCGCGCGAGGACCGCAGCACCTTCGGCGTTCTTGCGATAAAAGGTGTTGTACGTGTCGAACGGAATGATCTCGCCCTGCTCGGTGACGAAATGGACACAGCTCCGCTTCACCGTGGCGATGTCGAAATTGTAGCGGTCGAGGAACTGCAGGATGACCACCCGAAAGCTGTTGGCGTAGGTCAGCTCGTGCGGGACCATGGCCTGTGGCAGACAGCACAGCAGGCCGGCCAATTTCTCCTCGGTGTTGGCCTGGGTGGTGGCGAGCGAGAGCAGGTCGAGGATCTTGGCCTTGAGCTCGGGATAGGCTTCGTAGCTGATGGTGTTGGGCCCGCTCAGGATCAGCTCGGCCGGCAGCAGGCTGGTCAACGGCGTGACCTTGCTGCCCTGGCGGAGCCCGTAGGCGATCGAAATCTGGTCCGGATTGCACGGCAGCGGGATCATGTCGTCGATGTTGAACACGCCCGATTTGCCGACTTCCCGGCGGATCTGGGTCAGCAGCACGCGGTTGGCCCGGGCGTCGAAATGCTCGTTGCGGCCGGCATCCTGGACCGGCTGGAAGGTCACTCCGCGGACGCACTTCCACGTCAGCGCATGGCGCACGATGTCAGCCACTTCCCTATCGTTGACGCCGCGCTTGACGACCGCGACCAGGGTCGTCGCCAAGCCGACCGCTTCGAGCGCCTCCAGCGCCTGCCGGCGGATCCGGCCAAGCTTCGCTCCTCGCAGCTCGACCAGCGCGTCGTCGTTGAGCGAATCGAACTGGAGATAGACCTCGAGCCGCGGCGTGTAGCTTGCGAGCCGCTCGACGAATGCCGGGTCCTGGGCGATCCGGACGCCGTTGGTGTTGATCATCACATGGCGGATTGGCCGCCGCTTGACCGCGTCGAGGATGGCGAAGAATTCGGGATGAATGGTCGGCTCGCCGCCCGACAGCTGGACCAGGTCGGGCTCGCCTTCGCTCTCGACCAGCGCGTCGAGCATGCGCTCGATTTCGGCCAGCGGGCGATGCAGGCCATGGACGTCGGTGGCATTGGCAAAGCACACCGGGCAGGCGAGATTGCACGCTTCGTTGATCTCGACGATCGCGAGGCAGCTGTGCTGCTCATGGTCGGGGCACAGCCCGCAGTCGAACGGGCAGCCGGCTTCGGTGCGCCGCTGGGTGGTGAGCGGCCGGTCGCCCGGCTTGAGCCACAATTTCTGCTTGCGCCAATAATCGAGATCGTCGCTGATCAGGGTCTTCTGCACGCCGTGCTGGCGGCAGCGCTTGAGGTAGAAAACCCGGTCGTCCTCGATGATTACCTTGGCCGGAACCAGTTCGAGGCAGGTTTCGCACAGGCTCGTGGTCTGACTGTGGAAGATATAGGTCGCGGCTTTGCGATGCGGCGCCTCAAGCGTGCCGACGATCGGCTCCGCTACCTCGTCGCCACCAGAATATTCCATATGCGATCAGCCCCAGCATCAGGAGGTGGAACAGGTTGAGCGGACCGAGCACCGCCGGGTACGGCTTTAGAAATTCCCACAGGAAACGCTGGGCAGCATAATAGATAATCATCGCGTGGAAAGCATGATGGCGGGCCCAGCCGACGTGGTTGCGGCGCGCGGTCAGATAGACGGCGACGAAACCGCTCATCGCCAGCGATTCATAGAGCTGCACCGGGTGGCGGCCGATTCCGTCGCCGAGATCGACCGCCCACGGCGCGTTGGTCGCAATGCCGTAGGTGAAATCCGGCAGGCCCGAGAAGAAGCAGCCGAGGCGGCCGACGACGATCCCAACGCAGATCGGCAGGACCAGCGCTCCGCCGGTCGAGACTCGAACGCCGTGCAGCGCCTTCCACAGTTCGACCGCGACGATCCCACCGGCCAGTGCTCCGGCGATGCTGTGCGATGGTGCTGCGACGATGTCGCGCAACGAATTGGCCGAGCCGACCGCCCACGCCCCGATCAGCGCGCCGAATGCAAGCGCCAGAAAGTAGCTCGGCCCAACCAGCTTCGACAGGGCCGTAGCCTGATCCGGCCACCGCCGGTGCTGCCAGCGCGCCGTCAGCCCGGCGGCGGTCCAGGCAACGATGTCGCCGACATAATGCGCCGCCGGATGGGTCGGAATCGCGATCACAAGGCTCGGCCTGCCGCGATCAGCGCAATCGTCATGCCGGCTCCATTTGTCATGTCGCGCCCCGTTCAATAGGGCACCGCTGATGAATGATTCCACCTTCTTCTGCGGGGTCGGGGGTAGCGGCATGCTGCCCCTCGCCTGCATCGTCCGCGCCTCGGGCGGCCGCGTCGCCGGCTCCGACCGCTCGCTCGACGCCGGGCGGCTGGCACCCAAATTCGCTTATCTGAGCTCGCTTGGCATATCGCTTTTCCCGCAGGACGGCTCGGGCGTCCAGCCGGGCATGACGCTGGTCACCTCGGCCGCGGTTGAGGACACGGTGCCCGACGTCGTCCGCGCCCGCGAGCTCGGCCTGCCCCACCTGACCCGGCCGCAATTCCTCGCCCAATTGCTCAACGCCGCGCAGTCCAGCGTCGCGGTCGGCGGCACCAGCGGCAAGTCGACGGTGACCGGGATGATCGGCTGGATCCTCCACGCCTGCCATCGCCAGCCGACCGTGATGAACGGCGCGGTGATGAAGAATTTCGCGACTGCCTCGGCGCCGTTCGCAAGCGCTCTGGTCGGCGACCCCGAGCTGTTCGTCAGCGAGGTCGATGAAAGCGACGGGTCGATCGGGCTTTACACGCCCGAGGTCGCGGTGCTGACCAACATCAGCCTCGACCACAAGGAAATGGCCGAACTGCGCGAGCTGTTCGCCGGCTTCCTGCGCGCGTCGCGCAAGGCGGTGCTCAATCTCGACGATCCCGAAACCCGCGCGCTGGCCGACGTCGTCGATCAGCAGACCTGCATCGGCTACGGCTTCGACAGCCCCGGCGCCGATGTGATGGGCAAGCAGCTCGAACTGCTGCCCGATGGCTCGAGCTTCACGGTCGAGGCGGCGAGCGAGCGCCACGACGTGCGCCTGACTGTCCCGGGCCGCCACAATGCCTCGAACGCGCTGGCGGCGCTGGCCGCGACCCGCGCGCTCGGCGTGCCGCTCGCCGAAGGGGTCGCCGCGCTGGCCCGTTTCGAAGGATTGCGCCGCCGGCTCGAGACCGTCGGCAGCCGCGCCGGCATTACCGTGATCGACGATTTCGCCCACAATCCCGACAAGATCGACGCCACGCTGGCGACGCTGCGCGCCCAGCCTGGGCGGCTGCTGATCCTGTTCCAGCCCCACGGCTATGGCCCGCTGGCCAAGATGGGCGACGAACTGGCGCGCAGCCTCGCCCGCGGAATGGACCCGCTCGACCGGCTCTATTTGCCCGACCCAGTCTATCACGGCGGCACGGTCGACAAGGCGCGCGGCTCCGATTGGCTGGTCGATGCAGTGCGCAGCGAGGGCCGCCAGGCGACCCACATCCCCGACCGCGCTGCAATCGCCGAGGCGTTGATCGCAGAGGCGCGCGACGGCGACCGCATCCTGATCATGGGCGCGCGCGACGATTCGTTGAGCGAATTCGCCGCCGAGCTGGTCGAGCGGCTCGGCTAGCCGGTGCCCAAGCCCGCCACCACGACCGGCTGGACGTTGCTGCGTGACGAACGCGCATCGCTGCTCGAGCGCTTCCCACCGTGCTACGCCAATGTCGTCGCCAACCATGTCACGCTGCGCTCGGGCACGACCGCGCGAACGCCGCTGCCGCGCACGCCCGGCGCGCGCATCGTCGGCCGCGCCGATGACGGCGACAGCCTCGAATGCCTGGTGGTCGAACTCGACGGCACCACCGACCGGCCCGACG
The DNA here is from genome assembly GCA_039919095.1 of Sphingomicrobium sp. Lineage (GTDB taxonomy): Bacteria > Pseudomonadota > Alphaproteobacteria > Sphingomonadales > Sphingomonadaceae > Sphingomicrobium. The sequence continues at coordinate 5,821 of JBDSGH010000233.1, forward strand.
GCTCGACCTACCACATCACCTGGTCGCTCGGCCCCGGCCGTCACGCGCGCGAAAGCAATGACGTGCTGCGCGAGCGCGGGTGGGCGTATCTCGACGCCCCAATCCCGCTCACACTCAAGCCGGCACGCTTTTAGGGCCGTGCCGCAGCTGTTCCTCGACTGCGACGGGGTGCTGGCCGACTTCGCCGCCGGCGTTGTGTCATTGCTCGGAATGTCCGCGGCGCAATTCGAAGCGCGCCACGGCCGGGGCGCATTGTGGAAGCGCATCGCCGCCGCGCCCGATTTTTACGCGAAGCTGCCCGAAATGGCCGACGCGCGAGAATTGTTCGACGCGGTCGAGCAGCTCGCGCCAACCATCCTCACCGGCCTCCCGATCGGCAATTGGGCGGCGCCGCAGAAATTCCGCTGGGCAGCCGAACATTTCCCGGGCGTCCCGATCATCACCTGCATGGCGCGCGACAAGCACAAGCATATGCAGCCGGGCGACGTTCTGGTCGACGACCGCGACAACCACCGCGCTGCATATGAGCGCGAAGGCGTAACCTTCATTCATCATCGGAATGCGCGGGACAGCATCGCTCAGCTGGCGATAATCTTCCCGTCGGTGAAACCCGCGAACTAAGCGGCGGCGGTGACGTCGACCTTTTCGACCCACTCCGGCCAGAACACCGGTTCGCGGTTCGACCAGCCGGGCGCGGTCGCCGCGCTTTCGCTGATCGACTGCA
>JBDSGH010000234.1:0-3902 GCA_039919095.1 Sphingomicrobium sp.
AGGAGCAACCCCCGGAATGAGATGAGTGTCGGACAACGGTTGATGTGGATCGTGCTGATCGCAACCGGCGCAGCATTTTCGGCGGGAATGTATCTCGCCGGCCTCGAGAGCCTCTCGCGACTCCTCAGCCGCTAACGCCGCCACCGTCCATTCCCATGACAACCTCGCGCTAGCGTGCGCCGGGGAAGGAGCAGCTATGCGCAAACAGATGATCGAAAACGCCGTATATGATGTCGCCGAGCAGGTTCGCAGCGTCGAGGATTGTATCGAGGCGGCACTGGGCGAGATCGCCGAACTGCAGGGTCGCATGGTGCGCGCCCGAGGCGTTGCCGGAATGGGCATCGGGCTCAGCCACGAACCGTTCGAGAAGCTCGCCGGAGCGAACCAGGCGCTGGTTGGCGCGCGCGGCTCGATGGCCGGCTGCCACGCCGCGCTGATCGAAGCGCAGAAGTTCGTTCCCGGCGTTCGCACCGTTGCGTTCGGCGATGTCGTGCCGTGCCCGGAGAAAACGGGCAGCGTCGACCTGCGCGTCGTCGCGTAAGGACGCTTGACCGGGTCGTGGTCGATCTGCGACCCGGTTGACCGCCATGCTGCGCGTTCTGTTTTATTTTTCGCTGCTGATCGGCGTCGCCGCCTACGCCTTGTGGCGCGGCCGCCGGGACGAGCGCATTGCCGCTTTGACCTGCGTCGTGGCGTCGCTCGCCTCGTTCGTGCTGCTGGTCGCGCACACGGCCGATTATGCCAATCTCGAGCTGGGCGTCGCGATGATCGACTTCGCCGCCCTCGTCGCGTTCACCTGGATCGCCCTCAAATCGAGCCGCTTCTGGCCCTTGTGGGTCGCCGGGCTCCAGCTCACGTCGATCTTGGGCCACGCCTTGAAATTTTCCGACTCGAGCATGCTGCCGGTGGTCTATGCGACCTCGCTGGCGTCGTGGAGTTACGCCATCCTGCTGATCATCGCGCTCGGCACCTGGCGGGGCAATCGCGGCCGCGCCGCGGCCTAGCCGGACTACTGGTCTAGCAAGCCCGCGCCGCGCTTAACCCGGCTCCGCTTGCCAGCCCGCCGCTGCCGCCGCATGAGCGCTGGCTTATGGCCCGGCACAAGCGCTCCCATCCCCACGGCTCGCCCAATCGCCCGCGCATGTGGGGCAAGCACGCGGTCGCCGCGGCGCTCGACAATCCGGCGCGCAAGGTGCTGCGGGCGTGGGCTACTCACGACGCCGCGGCGCTGATGCAATTTCCAAAGGGCCTGCCGGTGACCTTCGCGGACGTCGCCGACCTCGGCCGCCTGGTGCCGCATGACGCGCCACACCAGGGCGTCGTGATCGAAAGCGAGCCGCTCGAGGACGTGTGGCTTGGCGACCTGCTCGGCGATGCCCCGGAACGAGCCCGGTTGCTAGTCCTCGATCAGGTCACCGACCCCCATAACGTCGGCGCGATCCTGCGTTCGGCGGCCGCCTTCGGGGCGATCGGGATCGTCACCCAGGACCGTCATTCGCCGCCCGAGAGTGGGGCGTTGGCCAAGGCCGCGTCGGGCGCGCTCGAGCGGGTGCCGTGGGCGCGGGTGGTCAACCTCGCCCGGGCGCTTGAGGAGATCGGCGAGGCCGGCTTCTGGCGGGTCGGGCTGGCCGGCGAGGCCGAGATGGACTTGAAGGACGCGCTCGGGCCGCCGCGCATAGCCCTCGTGCTCGGCGCCGAGGGGCCCGGCCTGAGGCCCAACACGCGCGAGCATTGCGACGCCCTCGCCCGGCTCCCGATCAGCAGCGCGGTCGAAAGCCTCAATGTCTCCAATGCCGCCGCAGTGGCGCTCTATGCGGCGAGCATCGCCTGATGGTCCGCACCGCCGAAACCATGGACCAGAGCATCGCCGCGCTGGCCGCGGTCGAGCCCGCCTTTGCCGCCGTCATCAAGCAGCACGGCGCTCCCGAGCCCAGGGTCAGCGAGCCCGGCGCGATCACGCTGTTGCGGACGATCGTCGGCCAGCAGGTCAGCGTCGCCGCGGCGCGCTCGATGTGGGCCAAGCTCGAGGCCGGCTACGGTGCTCCGCCCGACCTCAAAAAGATTCTCACGGCAAGCGACGAGGAGCTGCGGACGGCAGGCATCTCGCGCCAGAAAGCGGGGTACGCCCGCAGCCTCGCCGGGCTTGTGCTGTCAGGCGAGCTCGACCTAGCCCATTTGCCGGACGACGATGAGGAAGCAATTGCACTGCTGACCAAGATCAAGGGCATCGGCCGCTGGTCGGCGGAGATCTATTTGCTGTTCGCCGAGGGTCGGCCCGACATCTGGCCGGCGGGCGACCTCGCGGTGCAGATTTCGATCGGCAAGATGCTCGGGCTCAAGGACCGCCCGAGCGAAAAGCAATTGCGCGAGTTGGGCGAAGCGTGGCGCCCGCATCGCGGCGCCGCCGCGGTGCTCGCCTGGCACAGCTACAATGCGGTCGGGACGGCGCTCTAATCGCGCTGAACGGCCGGGCTAAACCCGAACGCCGATATTGTGCTCGCGCGCGCCGAGGCCGCGGAAAATGCGCGGGCCGAGGTCGAGGCGCAGCGGCGCCATTTTCTCGGTGTTGGTGTCGCGCCCGACCAAATAGCTGGCTGATGTCTGGCCGTCGCCGCCGCTCCAGCGATACAGCGCGTTGAAGCCGATCAGCGGCACGAAGATGCGCTTTCCGGCGACCTCGAACTGCCGCATCTGATCGAGCGTCAAGCTGACCGCGCTCTTCAGCGCGACCCGCTTCAACGGCGCGATCGCCGGGATTCGGTCGCCCTTGGCCACCGGATTGGAGAAGAATGCGCCGATTTCCTGGTCTTGCGCCGGGCCGGCGTTGAACATGCTCGCTTCGATCAGCACGTCGCGCGCCGGCGCGCTGCCCGAATTGAACACGGAGACGTCGAATTGGATCGTCGCTTTGTCCTCCTCGATCACGCACCGGCCGGGCGTGAACTCGATCTCGAGCCATGGCCGAAGGCGGGTCGAAACGACGCCCGATGGTGCTTGCGGAGCGGGCTGGAGCCGGGTCGACACGAACCCGGTCGGCAGTTGCGCATGCGCAGTCTGTTCCGGCCCGGTCGTGCGCTGCAGCGGCTGCGGGACGGGATCGGCGACGGGTCCGGTCCGTGCGACGGGTTGCGGCGCCGGGCGGAGCGTCGGCTGTGGCGTCGGTTGTGACGTTGGCCGGGGTGTCGGCCGGGCGGCCGGTTGCGGCGCCGGTCGCAGCGGCTGCGCCGGTGCTCGCTCGGGCGCGACCCGGGCGTAGCCCGCGCCGGCCGGGGCGTATCCCGGCTGCGAGCGCTGACGCCAGAAGAAATAGACCGCAGCGCCAACCAGCAGGGCAATCGCCAGCAGCCACGGGATCAGGCTGCCGCGCCCCGGGCCGGCCGGGGTGGCGACCGGCGTGGTCGCCGACGGGGCCGGCTGGAAGCTGGGCTGCGCCGCGCCCCCGACGGTCGGGGCCGGCGTTGGCAGGGCCGATAATGAGCCGGCCGGCGGCAAGGCGACCGTAACCGACGATCCCGCCGGCGACGGCCCGCGGGTTGGCCGGCTGGCGGTCGGCTCGGTCGGCGCTGCGCCGGGCCGGGGCGACTCCGTCCCGGTGCTGGTGACGGCAGGGGCGGTGGTCGTCGCCGGCACTTGCGGGGCCGGGCGGGTAACGGTTCCGTTGAGGCTGAAATTCTGCAGTTCGCGCGGCCCGATGGTCTCCGCCGGCGGAGGAGTCGCCGGCGGCGGCGTCTCGGCCGGCGCGGTCGTCGCCGGCGGCGCTTCCTGCGCCAACGCCGGCCCGGCAACCGGCGCGAGCGCCAGCGCAACCGCCATTGCCGCAATGCCAAAGCGCAAGCCTGCCCTCATCACTTCCCGTTCAATTGCAGTGAGTCGCACTGCCTTCCGGCGCGCGCCGGGCCTCA
>JBDSGH010000235.1:0-5257 GCA_039919095.1 Sphingomicrobium sp.
GACGGCCAGGCGCCGGGTGCAAGCGCCGGCACCGACGTCGCCGCCGACGGCACCGGCCAGGTGTCCGGCGAACGGCTCTACCAGTTGATCCGCCAGCAAGGCCAAGTGCGCGACCGCACCTTCACCATCGAATTCCTCGACCCCGGGGCCGAGGCCTTCGCCTTCACTTTTGGTTGATCGAAGCTTCCGCTAGCCGCCGGCCGCGGCGGGCGCGGCGGTGTTCGGTGCGCGGCGGCCGGTGGCCGCGCCGCGCAGCATCATCGCGGCGGCGAACAGCACGACCACGATCACCAGCCAGCGCAGCAGCTCGAGCGACATGCCCTTGACGATGAACGCGGCGATCAGCACCGCCGGAATGCCGCCGATCGCCATGCCGGTCGCGATCCGCAAATCGACCTCGCCGATCGCAATGTGGCGCACGCTGGCGCCGGCCGCGGCCAGCGCCGCGCCGCCAGCCATGATCGGGAAGCTCAGCCGCGGGTCCATCCCCATCAGGCTGAACATGACCAAGGTCGGCGCATAATTGCCGACCCCGAAATTGAGCAGGATGCCGAAGATGAAGTTGGCGACGATGGCGAAGATCATCAGTGATGGCGGCAGCGACGAGGCGGTTCCGCCGCCTGGCATCAGGCCGAGGTTGGTCATCGCGTACAGGATGGCGGCGACGATCAGCGCCAGCCCGACCACCAGCTGGACGATCCACACTCGCGTCTTGAGCACCAATGGAACGCCGAGCAGCGCGCCCATCAGCAGCGCCACGATGCAGCCCACCAGCAGCACCGGGTCGACCAGCACGCCGAGCAGGATCAGGAAGATCACCGCCTGGGTCAGGGTCGGCAGCGAATGGCCGACCAGCATGGTGCACGGGATCAGCCGGTCGGGCACCAGCCGGCGCAGCTTGAACCACGCCATGGTCGGCGCGAACGAGCCAATGCCGAGCGTGTCGAAGAAGTTGGAGATGGCGCCGAGCACGGTCGCTTCGAGCCGCGGCACAATGCGCTGGGCGATCGCCGCCCGCAGCAACATCAGCGTATAAAGGAGGGTCGCGAGACCCAGCGGAACCAGCAACGCAATCAGCATCGGCGGCTCCTCATTGGCGATGGACCGGTCCCGCGCTCGAAGGCGCATCCTAGTCGACTGGCGCAGGTCCGCAATGGGCCGCGCCCGCCCCCCGTAAGCGCCGGTAATCACTTGGCAAGCTCTCGCGCTTAGCCTTGGTTTGAGGCCGCGTTCGTCCTCGCCAAGTGCAGGAGCCTGACCAATGCCGGATGTTCTCGTCTACGAGCGGGCGACACCATCGTTTGCGGCCGCGCTTGCCAACCGTGGCCACCACATCGTCTATCGCGCCAACGAAGCCAATCACTGCCCGGGCTGCGGCTGTTCGCAATGGTATATCGGCCGGGTCAGCGCTGAGTGCGGCTTTTGCGGCACCGCGGTCCCGCTCGCCGAAGCGCGCGGCGGCTATCCCGGCACTGCTGCCAGCACCCCCAAGCCGGCGGCGTCGGGCAATCAGCGGCGCTTTGCACGGATGCCGGCCAAGGGCCGCGACCTGCAATTGCTGATCGACGGTTCGCCGACCAGCTTTGCTCTCCACAATATCTCCGAAGGCGGAGCGATGGGCGACAGCGCGCTCGACCTGGTCGCCGGCGCCGACGTCTACGTCCGCTTCGAAGGCGGGATTCTGGTCCCGGCAGTGGTCAAATGGGCCGAAGACGGACTGCTCGGCCTGGCCTTCACCAACCCGGTCATGCTCGACCGCTCGGCCAAGCAGAAGAACTGACCCGGGCTCAGCCCGCCCAGACCTCGCCCTCCGGCGCCCCGCGGCCGAGCTTGTCGGGCAGCTTTTGCCCGGCCGGCGTGAACTCGAGCGATCCGGAATTGATGCAGTAACGCTGGCCGCTCGGCGGCGGGCCGTCGGGGAAGACATGGCCCTGGTGCGACCCGCACCGCGCGCAGACGATCTCATTGCGGACCATGCCGTGGCTGGTGTCGCGAATGTCGCGCAAATGGCCTGGAGCGAAGGGCGCGGTGAAGCTCGGCCAGCCGGTTCCGCTGTCGAATTTGGCGCCGCCCCGGAACAGCGGCAGTCCGCACAATTTGCAGGCATAAAGGCCGTCGCGCTTCTCGGTCAGGAACACGCCGCAGAACGGTGCTTCCTCGCCATGGTCGAGGAGCAGGTGGCGTTCGTCGTCGGTCAGGCCGGCGACCAGCTGCTGGAGCTGCTCGGCGGACGGCGGCGCCAGGTCGAAAACGGTCGAGATCACATCGCTCATTGCAAACCTCCCTCGGCGACCAATCCCCAGCCGACCATTGCGCAGCCGGCGAGGAATGCCGCGATACTGATGAACACGAAGACGTGGGTGGCGCGGGCGCCGATCGCCTGGTCCATATGCCGTTTCATGGTCGCCTCGAGCGCTTCCAGGCGCGGGCCGTCGTCGGCGACCGAAAGCCAGTAACCGAGCATCGTGCCGGCCCCGGCGCTGACCCGCTTGAACGCGTAAAGCGACCATATCCCGGCGCCCAATGCCGCCAGGATCCCGACCAGGAAGGCGCCTGCGCCGCCGAGCTTGGCGGCGGTCGCAAGCTTGAGCGGGAGCATCGAGATCGCCGCCGCGCCATTGATCGCGACCAGCGTTGCAAGCAGCCAGCGCGACAGGCTGCCGGCTTCGCGCAGGCCATCGTGGAAGGCTTCGACCATCATCGGCATGAAAGTGTCCGCCGCCAGCCGGTTGGCCGCGCCCTGCTCGCTCTCTTCGCCCATCGCTTACCCCCAAATGCGAGTAGGACGGCGCCGCTCGGGCGCCGTCCCAATCGTCATGCTCAACGCAGCGATCTGAGCCCGGTGCGGAGCTCTTCCGCAAACAACTGGGGCTGTTCCCAGGCGGCAAAGTGCCCGCCTCTGGGGAGCTCGTTGAAATGGACGAGATTGCTGTAGGCGCGCTCGGCCCAGCTGCGCGGAGTTTGGTAGATCTCCTCGGGGAAAACGCTGACCGCAGCCGGCAGGGAGATGTTCAAGTCGTGGAAAAAGCCGCCCTTGAACTCCGTGTAGAGCCGCGCTGAGGATACGCCGGTGTTGGTCAGCCACGACAAGGTGATGTTGTCGAGGATGTCGTCCCTCGTCAGATCACCGTAGGGTTCCCCATCGACAAACAGCTTGGCGATGTGCCCGTAACTGGCGACGTCGTGGTCGATCATCCAGGCGGCGAGGGCGATCGGTGAGTCCGCCAGTCCGTACAGGGTTTGCGGATGGGCCAGCATCATGAATTGCGTCGGCAGGTTCTGGAAGGCAAACACCAGCTGATCGTAGGCGCGCCGCTCCTCCGTCGACAGGCTCGACGGTGCCGGCGCACCGGCTTGAAGGGCCTTGGTCACGTCAGCCGGCATGGCTCCCGGGAAGTTGGTGTGGATGCCGATCAACTCCGGCGGAGCCTGTTGCGCCATCTCGTTGGTGACGAACGCGCCCCAATCGCCGCCCTGGGCCGCGAACCGGCTGTACCCGAGGCGCTTCATCAGGACGGTCCACGCCCGCGCCATGCGCGCCGGGTTCCATCCGGGCGCGGTCGGCTTGCCTGAAAATCCGTAGCCGGCGCCAGACGGGATCACGACGTGGAAGGCATCCGCCGCGCTGCCGCCGTGAGCGGTGGGATCGGTCAGCGGTGCGATGATCTTGAGCTGCTCGATCGGCGAGCCCGGCCAGCCGTGGGTGATGATGAGCGGCAGGGCATCGGCATGTTTCGACCGGACATGGAGGAAATGGACATCGAGCCCGTCGATCTCGGTGATGAAATTGGGCAGCGCGTTGAGCCGCGCTTCGCACCGCCGCCAGTCATAGTCGGTCGCCCAATATTGAGCGAGCGCCTGCATCAGCGCCAATTGCACGCCCTGGGTGCCATCCTCGACCAGCTCGCGTTCGGGCCAGCGGGTGGCGGTGATGCGCCGCTTGAGCTCGGCCAGCTCGGCGTCCGACGCATGATATTCGAACGGCCGGACGGCGGCCTGGCCGGTTGGAGTGACGATCAGGGTTTCGGTGAATGCCCCGCTGTCCGGGGCCGCGGCGTGGGTGGTGGGCTGCGGCGACGTGGTCTGCGGCGGAACGCTGGATCCAGATTGCGACATATCGACCTCCTGGTCCGAGGCAGGCGCCAGGCGTCCTGCCTGCGGGCGGCAAGATGCCGGCCGTCAGGGCCGGCGCTGGTGTCTCGTAAGGGGGCCGAAAGGCGGGCTGTACTCGGTCCGTCGAAAGGCATCGACTCGGTCGCGAAGACGGTCGAACTTTACAAAAGTTAAGCTTCGATTCCAAGTCCGCGGCTGGCCGCGAGCCATCTGCCGGCCGGCGCCGCGCGGGTCGCTGGCAGCTCCGGCGGGGTCGCCCCCGCCGGAGTGCCGAAAAATGGCTTACATTGCCGCGACTTTGGGCCGCGAGGCGCTGTGCCCGCCGGCCCGGTCCAGGATCTCCTGGGCGATCTCGCTTTGGCCGTCGGCCTGGCGCGTGTCGACCGACACGAACACGCCGCCACCCTGGATATGCTCCTCGAAATATTCGGCATCGCGGCCTTCGACGTCATGGTCGGTCAGCATCTTGGCAATCGCTCCGCCAGTCGCGCCGACCGCGGCGCCAACGCCGGCGGCGGTCGGGACGGCGGCGGCGGCGATCGCACCGGCAGCGGCGAGCGGGCCGACGCCGGGGATGGCCAGCGCGGCGACGCCGAGGATCGCGCCGGCGACCCCGCCGCCGACCACGCTTGCGGCGACTCCGCTTTTGCTGTGCCCGTCATGATCGTAGTCGTCGTCGAGCTCGCCGTCGCCGATCGTGCCCTGTTCGTCGGGCCGGCCGACAATCGAGACCGCGCTGTCCGGAATGCCGGCGCTGCGCAATTCGCTGACGGCGCGTTCGGCCTCGGCGCGGTCGTCGAATACGGCTGAAATGATGGTCTGGGTCATTGGGATCCTCCTGAAATGGTCCTGCCTCGCCCAACGTCGCATGACCCCCGCTGTTCCTTCGCAAAATTCGGCTAAGCCATTCAATTGCCAGCCCTTGTGGCCGCGAGGAGTGGATCTGAAGACGTTCGCCAGGACTGTTCAGGAGGCAAATGGGCCGTTGCGATCCGGCGCTATCGAGGTCGAATGCGGGGGGCGGCTAACGCTGGGGCGCAGCCATCGCGGTCGAGAAGCCAGGCGCGGGGTCGGCCGGCCGCGCCGGCGCAAGCCTGACGGTGACCGACGACGCCGGCGGGCGGGCAGGGCGGTCGCAGCCGCT
>JBDSGH010000236.1:0-10030 GCA_039919095.1 Sphingomicrobium sp.
CGGCCTTTTTCTTGCTGGCATCGAGCCGGCGGTGCCATTCGGCGTGCGCCACGGCGCCGCGCTTGCCGACCTCGCGCCAGGCCGCGAGCACGTCGTCCGGGACGGTGAACTCCTCGGGCCCCAAGCCCAGCTCCTTGCGCGCAGCTTCGACTTCGTCCTTGCCGAGCGCGGCTCCATGCGTCGCCGCGGTGCCCTGCTTGTTGGGCGCGCCATAGCCGATGATCGTCCGCACGCGGATCAGGCTCGGCCGCTCGTCGGCGACGGCTTCGTCGAGCGCGCGCGCAACCTTGCCGGCGTCGAGTCCGTCGCATTCGAGCGTGTGCCAGCCGCCCGCCGCGTGGCGCGCGACCACGTCCTCGTTTCGTGACAGAGCGGTCGAGCCGTCGATGGTGATGCGGTTGTCATCCCACAATACGATCAGCCGCCCGAGCTTGAGGTGCCCGGCGAGGCCGACCGCCTCATGGTTGATGCCTTCCATCAAATCGCCGTCGCCGGCGATGACGAACGTCCGGTGGTCGACCAGGCCGTCGCCGTAGAGCGCGTTCAAGTGGCGCTCGGCGATGGCCATCCCGACTGCCATCGCCACCCCCTGGCCGAGCGGCCCGGTGGTCGCCTCGACCCCGGCCAGCTCGAAATTCTCAGGGTGCCCGGCGCACGGGCTGTTGAGCTGACGGAAGTTGCCGATGTCGTCCATCGTCGGCCGCTCGTAACCGGTCAGATAAAGCAAAGCGTAAATCAGCATCGACCCGTGGCCGGCCGACAGCACGAAGCGGTCGCGGTCGGGCCAGTGAGGATCGGCCGGGTCGTACTTGAGATGCCGTGTGAACAAAGCGGTCGCGGCATCGGCCATGCCCATGGGCATGCCCGGATGGCCGCTGTTGGCGGCTTCGACTGCATCCATCGCCAAGGCGCGAATGGCGTTGGCAAGTCGGCGTTGAGTCGGCAATCGAGGGCTCCCTGAACGACAAGCTAGCGACACGGCACCGGGCGGCGGGATCAGCCGGGCACCGGAATCGGCGGGCCGATGGGATGGCTCCTTTGGGCGGTGAGCCGTTAGGCGTCAACCGCGCGCCGGCCATGCGCCGGCCACTCTTGCCCGAACGGTTCTTCTTGCGTAGCGAGAAGCGCGATGGACGACCCCTTGAAAGACAACGGCCTTTCCCAAGCGCTGGAGCGGGCCGAGAACGCCCTCGGCCGGATCGAACGGGGCCTGGCCGCGCGCGACGACCAGTCCCAGTCGCGCGAGCAAAAACTTCGCTCGAGGGTGCGCGAAGCGGTCGCCGAACTCGACCAGCTGATTCGCTCGGCAGGAGAACGCAATGGCTGAAGTCGACTTGACGATCGCCGGCCGGGCCTATCGCGTCGCGTGCCGCTCGGGCGAGGAGGACAGCCTGCGGTCAGCGGCGGCGCTGGTCGATGCCAAGAGCCGCGAAGCGCTCGCCGGGCTCGGCACGATGTCCGAAGCGCGCCAATTATTGTTCGCCTCGCTGCTGCTCGCCGACCAGTTGCTCGACCAGGGCGGCGCGCTGCCGATCCCGGCGGCGCCGGCCGAGATCGATCCGGTCATCGCCGACAGCGCCGCGGCGCTTGCCAGCCGGCTCGAAGCGATCGCCGATGCGGTCGAGAGCGAGGCCCTTGAGAGCGTTGGCCAGACCGCTTAGATAGGAAGCGACGGGTACTGCCCGGTACGTGGCCATGAACATCCCTGAGGCTATTACCATCCACGGGAGTTGTCCCTGCCTGGACCCTGGTCCGGATCATACGGCGCCCACCTGACGTTTGTGGCGTCAGTGGATTTCCGGCAAACGGCCATGGTGGTCCCGTCACCCCCCTTCCCCGCGCTGACCAAGGCGACCCTGCGGCGCGCCGCGATCGATTCGCGCAAGGCGTATGTCGCGGCGCTGAGCGATGCCGATCGGGCGCTGCTCGAGCAGCGACTCGCCGAACATCTCACTTCGCTCTGCGCCGGGGCCAAGGTGGTCGCCGGTTATTCGCCGCTGGGCAGCGAGATCAGCCCGCTGCTGGCGATGGAGGAAGCGCGCGCGGTCGGAGCGATCGTCGCCTTCCCGGGATTTGCCGATCCGGCCAAGCGCTTTCGCTTCCTCGCCGGCGATCCCGCGGCGTGCGGCCCGTTCGGGATCCTCCAGCCCAAGCTGACCGCTCCTCCGGTCGAGCCCGACGTGATCCTGGTGCCGTTGATCGCGATCGATGGCCGCGGCACCCGGCTCGGTCGCGGCAAGGGCCATTACGACCGCGTGCTGGCGCCCCTGCGGCGCAAGGGCGCGCTGCTGATCGGGGTCGGCTGGCCGATCCAGCGGCTGACCGAAGAAATCCCGCACGATCCGTGGGACGTGCCGATGGACGGATTTGCTTCACCCGATGGTCTCGAGCGCTTTTCGTGACTCCATCGTGGCGCAAAGGCGCGGGAATCGTGGTGATCATGTTGTTGATCGCGCTGTGGGCGGCACTCGTCGCAAACATGGCCTCAATGGTCGGGCAATGGCCTGTTCTCGTTCAGGCGCCATTCTATCTAGTCATGGGAATAGCTTGGATCATCCCACTGAAACCATTGATTCGGTGGATAGAAACCGGTCGCTGGTGAACGCCAATAAAACGACCGGTTGAACCCACTGTCTTATTTGAGTATGGCACCTTCGAACCATGTCCCAAGCCCTGATTCTATCCGCCGCCAAGCTTTGGCGTGCCTACCCGCGCGAGGCCGTTGCGCTCGGCGTTCTCGGCTTTGCCGCGGCCGCCGCGCTCGGCGGCGCGGCTTATTCGAACCCGGAAACGTCGAGTCTCGAGTTCGGCCGCGCGGCGCAGGCGGTCAATCCGCCGGCGCCGCCGCCGTTGCTGGTGCGCCAACTCGCGCCCGAGGACGCGTTGTCGATCAACCGTTCGATCCCGATCGCCGATCTGCCCAACCCGGCGGCGCGGCCGTTCGCAATGGGGTCCGCCGACCAGGCGACCCGCTCGCGGGCGCTAGAATGCCTTACCAGCGCGGTCTATTATGAAGCTGGCAGCGAGAGCGACGACGGCCAGCGCGCGGTCGCCCAAGTGGTGCTCAACCGGGTGCGCCACCCGGCCTTCCCGGCGAGTGTGTGCGATGTCGTCTACCAGGGCTCAACCCGGGTCACCGGCTGCCAATTCACCTTCACCTGCGACGGCTCGCTGGCGCGGCAGCCAAGCATCGACGGCTGGGCCCGGGCGCGGCGGGTGGCAAGTGCGGCGTTGGCCGGCGCGGTCTATCAGCCGGCTGGCAACGCAACCCATTACCATGCCGCTTACGTGGTTCCTTACTGGGCCTCGAGCCTGACCAAGAGCGCGGTCGTCGGAGCGCATATCTTCTATCGCTGGGCGGGCGGCTGGGGCCGTCCGGCCTCCTTCACCAAGCGCTATGCGGCGCATGAGCCCAATGTCGCGGCGTTGCGCAGCGCGGCGCTGGCGGCCGAAGCCCGCGGCGGCGCGGTGCCCGCCGAACTGGCCGACCTTGCCGGCACCCAGGTCGTCAAGTCGGCCGATGGCCGGGTAGCGATCCGCTTCAGCGTGGCCGCGCGCAAGGCAGTCGAGGAAGCCCCGCACCGCGAATATGTCGAAAAGTTTGAAGCGTCCGACAATTTGCGCTGGACGTTGAGCGGCGGCGCTCCGTCGAATGACGCTCCGCTGGGCGGCACTCCGCCGGTCACTGCTGCGGCGGGTGGCGGCGCAGGCGGCGGCGCGCAGCCTTAATCGGCGTTGCGGACGGCGCCCTTATCAGCCGGCGCCGCGGACGTTTCATCATTTTCGACCACCGGCGGCGGGAGCGGCGGCGGCGGCGGCCGGACGCCAAGCTCGACGGTCGTGCGAATTCGGTCGAGACGGCGCTCGATTGCCAGGAAATCGCTCGACAGCAGGCTTGCCGCCGTCATCTGGCGCGAGGTCACGGCCGAGGCGCTGAACGGGCCACGGTCGTAGATCGGGTCGGGATCGGACATGGCCGCGACCGTGTCGTCGAAAGCCGCACAGCGGTCGAGTTGGGCAAGCTCGGGCTGCAATCGCATGCGCCGGTGACAGCCGCGGCTGTACTGCGCCAGCCCGGCCAGATCCTTGCGCTGCGCAAGCCTCTGGGCGCGGCTGACCGCGCCGGCGATCGCTTCATGCTCGAGCGGCCCGTCGAGCGTCGCCGAGTCGGCCTGCACCGCGCTGCCGCGGCCGGCCAGGGTTGGCGGCCGCAAATCCGCGATCCGATTGAACATCCCAACCAAGCGATCGCCGCCGAGCAGGAGCAGGAGGGCGATCGCCCCGGTCAGCACGGGCAATAGCCGGCTCGACCCCGGGCGCGTGCCGATGTTGCCGCCGGTGCGACCCGCGGCGCGGCGGGCCGCCTGCCCCGCCCCGCCGGCGGAGCGGCCCTGGTGCTCGACCCGTTCGGGCGGCTGGCGAAGCTCGAAATAAGCGCGGTTGATCTCGGCGGCGCGGGCCGCATCGCCGCCGCTGCGGTCGGGGTGGTAGCGCTTGATCAGCCGCCGATAGGCTTCCTCGATCGCGGCGCGATCGGCCCCGGGCTCGAGCCCCAAGGCAGCATATGCGGACGCCGGACCGGGCATCGGCGCCGCTTAGCCGAGCGCCCGCCGGCGCGCAAAAGCGGCGCGCTCGGCGATGGGTTGGGCGACAATATCAAGGACAAAGATATGGCGCGAGTGACGGGACTCGAACCCGCGACCTCCGGCGTGACAGGCCGGCGCTCTAACCAACTGAGCTACACCCGCGTGATCGGCGTCGCGGGCAACTAAGTTACCCCCTTGGGACTGTCAACCGGGCTGGCGTCCGCGGCCGCGACGGGCTTGGCGGAACGGGCAGCGGCAGGACGGGCGGCAACGGGACGGGCTTCGGCGTCGCTGGTCGGGCGGTCGTCGTCGCCGCCGTCTTTTTCGTCATGGTCGCCGACGTGGGTCAAAGTGCCGTCCTCGAACAGGAAACCGGCGATGTCGGGGGTTCCGGCGGCGGAGAAGATTGTCTTCATGATGATCAGCAGCGGCACCGCGAGCAAGGCGCCGGTGGTCCCCCACACCCACGCCCAGAAGCTCAAGGCAATGAGGATCGCGAGCGGATTGATGGTCAGCCGCTTGCCGACCACCATCGGCGTGAGGAAATTGGCTTCGACCAGATGGAGGCCGATGAAAATCGCCGGCGGGAGCATTGCCGACCAGGCGTCGGGAGTAGTCATCAGCCCGCCGAAGAATAGCAGGAATGCCGACGCGATCGGGCCGAGGTAGGGAATATAGTTGAGCACCGCGACGATGCCGCCCCACATGATCGGCGAGTCCATCCCGAGCTGCCACAGGATGGTCGCGGTGATCGCTCCCAGCGTGACGTTGATGACGGTGATGGTGCCGATGTAGGTCGAGGTCGCATCGACCACCTGCTGGATCACCCGCGCGGTGGTCAGCGCGCCTTCGAAGCTGCCGCGGCTGACGATCGTGCGCTTGCGCATCGAGGTCCAGCCGGACAGGAAGAAGAAGATTACCAGCAACGAGAAGAATAGCTGGATCAGCAGATGCGGCGCCGACGTGGTCAGCAGCTCCGACAGCGAGTTGGGCGTTTCGATGCGCACCGTGCGCCCCTTTTCGGGAGCGGTCACAACCTGCGACAGGATGCGCTCAACGAAGCGGTCGAACGACTTGTAGAGGTCGAGCACCGGCTCGAGCGCAGATCGGATCTTGGGCAATCGCTCGGGCACCAGCGCCACCCAGTCGATCGCCGGCAGGACGATCGAGCCGATCGCGAATACCGCCAGCACGAGGAAGATCACCACGCACAGCCCCGCCGCAAGCCGCGACGGGACGCCGCGCCGCTCGAACCATTCGAGCATCGGCACGAGGGCGATCGCGACCACCAGCGCCGCCGTCACCGGGAGAAAGAACTCGGCGCCCGCGCGCAATGCAAAGGGCAGCGCGATGATCAGGCCGATGCCGGCCATCAGGGTCAGCGAGGCGAGCAGCCGGTCGCGCTTGACGGTGTCGATCTCGAGCAGTTGCGGCTGGGTCTCAGCGCCTTGCTCGGGCTCGTTGTGTTTGGTGGTCGGCGCGTCCATTTCGAGCACCATATCGAGCCGAAGAGCGTCCCGCCAGCGGCTGCGGGCCAATCTCGGCACACTTATTCACCACGCAGGTTGAAAGACTTATGACCGACCTTTCCGATTTTCCGATCACCCGCCGCTGGCCGGCGGCGCTCCCCGACCGGCTCCAGCTCTATTCGGCGCCAACTCCCAATGGCGTCAAAATCTCGATCATGCTCGAAGAGATCGGCCTGCCCTACGAGCCGCATCTGGTCGCGATCGGCAACAACGACAGCTGGACCGAGGCATTCCTGTCGCTCAATCCCAACGGCAAAATCCCGGCGATCATCGACCCGGACGGACCGGGCGGACGTCCGCTCGGGCTGTTCGAGAGCGGCGCGATCCTGCTCTATCTGGCCGACAAGACCGGCCAGCTGGTTGCGGCCGACCCACCCGCGCGGCAGGAAACCATCCAGTGGCTGTTCTGGCAAAGCGCGTTCATCGGCCCGATGTTCGGCCAGGTCGGCTTCTTCAACAAATTCGCCGGTCGCGAATTTGAGGACAAGCGCCCGCTCCAGCGCTACGTCGCCGAGAGCAAGCGCCTGCTCGGCGTGCTCGACGAACGGCTACAGCGCCGCGAGTGGGTGATGGACGATTATTCGATCGCCGACATTTCAATGCTCGGCTGGGTGCGCAATCTGATTACTTTTTACGAAGCGCGCGAGCTGGTCGAGTTCGACCGCTTTGCCAATGCCGGCGCGTGGCTGGAGCGCGGACTGGCGCGCCCGGCGGTCCAACGCGGGCTCAAGATCCCGGCGGCCTGATCCGCCGGGACGCTGGTGCCCCTGGTCCGACTCGAACGGACACTCCTTGCAGAACTCGATTTTGAGTCGAGCGCGTCTACCATTCCGCCACAGGGGCCCAGCACCGGCTTGCGGCCGCCAGATGCGGCCGGTCTGCCTTGCTCGCCTAGCTAGCGTCGGACAAAGGCGCGGGCAATGGTGCCTTCGCCAACGCCAGCCTAGGACAGCGCTGGTTCGTTTTCCTTCAAGTGCAGATAGGAGTCGTCGAAGTCGCCGACCTCGACCAGCTTCTTCCAGTCGCCGATCATGATCGAGCGCGGGCTCAACCGTTCGATCAGCCCGTCGGCCTCGAGCAGCTTCATGGTGCGGTTGACGTGGACTGAAGTGAGTCCGGTGACGTCGCCGAGTTGCTCCTGGGTCATCGGCAATCGGTAGCCGCTCGGCTCGCCCAGGCCGGCGACCTTCAGCCTCAGCGCAAACTCGCACAGCACATGCGCGATCCGGCTGCGCGCATCGCGCCGGCCGACATTGGCAATACATTCGCGGAAAATCGACGCGTCGACCAGCGCATCGAGCCACATCGCCCGACCCACCGACGGCCGTTCGAACGCCACCCGGTTGACCTCTTCGCGCGGAATCAGCGCGACCTCGCCGCGGGTCAGCATCTGGACGCTGTGATCGGCGTAATCGAGCAGCACATTCTGCAGGTCGACGATCTCGCCCTTCATCTGGATTGCGACGATCTGGCGGTGCCCGCCGGCAACGATCTTGTGGCGGATGGCATAGCCCGAGAGGATCAGGCAGGCGTGCGACGAGCGGTCCCGTTCGCGGTGGATGTAGTGGTGCTGCTCGACCGCCTTCACGACATGCGGCAGCGCGAGCACTGCAGCGCGATCCCCTGAATCGAGCGCATGATGGTAAGCCAGCCGGCTAACCAAAGGCTCAAGTGCCGAGGCTCGGGCTGGCGACTGGTCGTCCGATAGCTTCACCTCATCGTCTCCCGCGTTCAAGGGCGGGGAGCACGAAGCATCTCTCGATCGCCGAGGTCCTGTTAGCCTGACGTGCAATGGATCGGCTTTAACCCATGTTTCGTTGGAATTGAGGTTATCCGGGAAACTGGATAGGTCATTAGCATAGATTTAATTCGAAGATTCTGATATGTATCAAGCATCGTCGAGCAAGGCTTAGGGCCTCGGCGGCTGAGAGACCGATAGCGCTCCCCCTGCAGCAAAGGAGCGGCCAGTGGCTCGCTATTTCATGCACCTGAGCGATGGGACCGAACAGATCCTCGACCCCGAAGGCCTCGAGTTCGCAAGCGTCGAAGCATTGCGCAAATCCGTCCTGCTTGCCGCCCGCGACCTGATGTCGGGTGACATCCGCGAAGGCATCCTCGACTTCCGCTTTCGCATCGACGCCGAGGACGAACGCGGAGTCATCATCTACAGCCTGCCGTTCAAGCACGCGGTCAACATCATCCCCGAATTCATCCCGCTGCCGGAAGCCGCCTGACGCGATTAACCGACCGTTGATCGAGGGACGCCCAGCCATTTAATTGCGCGGCGCCTGGCGACGGTAGCTCAATGCCTCGGCGAGGTGGATGCGGCCGACCTGGTCGGCGCCAGCGAGGTCGGCGATGGTCCGCGCGACGCGCATCACGCGATGGAAGCCGCGCGCCGACAGGCGCATCGCTGCCGCCGCGTCGGCGAGCAGCTTGCGGCCGGGATCGTCCGGCGTCGCGACCCGGTCGAGCAATTCGCCATGGGCCTCGGCATTGGTGCGCACCCCGCTTCCCTCATAGCGCCGCGACTGAATCGCGCGCGCCCCGGCCACCCGCAGCGCGACTTCGGCACTGCCTTCGGCTGGTGGCGGCAGGGTCAGGTCGGCCGCCGACACCCCCTGAACGTCGACATGCAGATCGATGCGGTCGAGCAGCGGACCCGAGACCTTGGCCTGATAATCGGCGGCGCAGCGCGGTGCGCGGCTGCAGGCCAACGCCGGATCGCCGAGATGACCGCAGCGGCACGGGTTCATCGCGGCGACCAGCTGGACCCGCGCCGGAAAGGTCACATGGCTGTTGGCGCGGGCGACACTGACGCTCCCGGTTTCGAGCGGCTGGCGGAGCGAATCGAGCACCGCGCGCTGGAATTCAGGCAATTCGTCGAGGAACAGCACGCCCAGATGCGCGAGGCTGATCTCGCCCGGGCGGACGCGCAGGCCGCCGCCGACCAGCGCCGGCATCGAGGCGCTGTGGTGGGGCGCGCGGAACGGGCGGCGGCGGCGGATCTTGCCACCGTTCATCTCGCCTGCGACGGACGCCACCATCGACACTTCCAAGGCTTCCGACGGCTCGAGCGGCGGCAGGATCCGCGGCAGGCAGGCGGCGAGCAGCGACTTGCCCGCGCCGGGCGGCCCGCTCATCAGCAGATTGTGCCCGCCGGCGGCGGCGATCTCGAGCGCGCGCTTGGCCACTTCCTGACCTTTGACCTGGCTCAGGTCGGGCCCGTGCCCGAGCGGCTCGATCTCGGCCTCGAGCGGGGCCGGCAGCAAGGCGGTGCCCTTGAGATGCGCGAGCAGCGCCAGCAGGTCGGGCGCAGCGGCAACGTCGAGCTCTCCGGCCCAGGCCGCCTCGCTGCCCTGGACGGCGGGGCAGATCAGCCCCTTGTCGTTGGCCGAGGCGTGGATCGCGGCCAGCAGAACGCCCGGCGACGGCGCGATTCGGCCATCGAGGCTGAGTTCCCCGACCGCAACATAGTCCGCCAGGCTTTCGGCGTCGGCGGCACCGATCGCGGCAAGCAGGCACAGCGCGATCGGCAGGTCGAAGTGCGAGCCTTCCTTGGGCAGGTCGGCCGGCGACAGGTTAACGGTGATGCGCTTGGGCGGAAGCGCGAGGCCGATCGCCGCCAGCGCGGCGCGAACCCGTTCGCGGCTTTCGGCGACGGCCTTGTCGGGCAGGCCGACGATGACGAACGCCGGCAGCCCGGACGACAGCTGGACCTGGACTTCGACCGCGCGGGCTTCAAGCCCGAGATAGGCGACGGTTGCGACGGTCGCGGTCATCGGGCGACGCGCATCGCAAACGGCCGGCATTCGGTGTTCAGGGTTCCCCCTAACTCGGCGCCAACCGGCCTAGACCCTGCCCCCTGCTGTTCACAAGCGTCTTGCATGTCGGCGCGGCTCCAACCACATGCCC
>JBDSGH010000237.1:0-3307 GCA_039919095.1 Sphingomicrobium sp.
CGGAACAAAGCATATACAACGTGGTCTTCCACAAGGCGGGGCTTGGCCGCCGCATTGACGAGGAGACAGGGGTCATGGCAGCGCAACTCAAGGTCGTCGCAACGGAATCGGGAAATATGGACAGGCAGAAAGCGCTCGAGGCGGCACTGGCGCAGATCGACCGCGCGTTCGGCAAGGGCTCGGCGATGAAGCTCGGCAGCCGCGAGAAGATGGAAATCGACACCACTTCCACCGGCAGCCTCGGCCTCGACATTGCTCTGGGTGTCGGCGGGTTGCCGCGCGGCCGGGTGATCGAGATTTATGGCCCGGAAAGCTCGGGCAAGACGACGCTTGCGCTGCACGCCATCGCCGAAGCGCAGAAGATCGGCGGCAGCGCCGCGTTCGTCGATGCCGAGCATGCGCTCGACCCGTCCTACGCCAAGAAGCTCGGGGTCGACATCGACGAGCTGATCGTGTCGCAGCCCGACACCGGCGAGCAGGCGCTTGAGATCGTCGACACGTTGGTCCGCTCGAACGCGATCGACGTGCTGGTGATCGATTCGGTCGCGGCGCTGGTGCCGCGGGCCGAGATCGAAGGCGAGATGGGCGACAGCCATGTCGGGCTCCAGGCGCGACTGATGAGCCAGGCGCTGCGCAAGCTGACCGGATCGATTAGCCGCTCGCGCTGCACCGTCATCTTCATCAACCAGGTGCGGATGAAGATCGGCGTGATGTACGGCAATCCCGAGACCACCAGCGGCGGCAACGCACTCAAATTCTACGCCTCGGTCCGGCTCGACATCCGCCGCACCGGCCAGATTAAGGATCGCGACGATATCGTCGGCAACACGACCCGCGTCAAAGTGGTTAAGAACAAGGTCGCGCCGCCGTTCAAGCAGGTCGAGTTCGACATTATGTACGGCGAGGGCATTTCCAAGGTCGGCGAGATCCTCGACCTCGGGGTCAAGGCCGGCCTGATCGAGAAATCGGGCGCCTGGTTCAGCTACGACTCGATCCGCATCGGCCAGGGCCGCGAGAACTCCAAGCAGTATCTCAAGCAGAATCCCGACGTCGCGCTGCGGCTCGAAAATGCCATCCGCGGCCGCACCGACGCCGTCGCCGAAGCGCTGATGGTTGGCGCCGAGGAGCCCGACGAGGCCGGCCGCAGCGAAGACGTCGAAGGCTGATCCCGGCGCCCAACCCTTTCCCCTGGGAGGGTTGGGCAAAGGCTGCCGGCAAGGTTTCCCGCGGGATCCGCCGGCGGACCGTCAGGGGGATCGTGCGTGGCTGCTAGGCGATTGCATGGCGGTTATTGGCTCGCGCTTGCCCCCGCTGATGCGCGCTGAGCGGACCCATCGTCATCGACTCCGGCAAACAGCCGCTTGGGTTCGGTCGCGAGGATGATCGCGAAGGCGGCCAGCGCGCACCCCGCAAGGCCCCACAGGAACGGCCGCGGAGTGCCGTCGAACGCCTGGCCAATGACCAGTCCGATTACCGCCCCGCCGATCGTCCCGACCACGCCCTGGACCGACGAGGCGGTACCGGCAATCGGCCCCATATGCTCCATCGCCAACGTGCTGATGTTCGACGAAGTGAAGGCGAAGCAGGCCATCGCCAGCCCCTGGAAGACGATGAACAGGGTCAGGGTCTCGAACCCGGCTGTGGCGATCGCGGCGTGGGTCGCCGTGACCATCGCGAAGGCCGCGGCGCCACCATGCCCGACGCGACGCATCCCGAACCGCCCGACCACCTTGGAATTGGCCCACGAGGCGACCGCCATCGGCGCCGCCACCGCGCCGAACACCAGGCCGATGGCGCCCGGCGCGTGGAACGCGTCGAACACGATCTGCTGGACCGATGAAATGTAGGCGACCAGCCCGCCGAACGTCAGCGTCAGGGCCAGCGTATAGCCGCGCGACTGAGGTTCGCGGATCGTGGCCCACATTGCCCGACCGATTTCGCGCCAGGCAAGCGAGCGGCGGAATTCCGGGTGGAGCGTCTCGGGCAGGCGGACATGGCTCCAGGCGAGCATCAGCAGCGCATAGCCGGCCAGCACCAGAAAGATCGCCCGCCACGGCGCCACCAGCAAAATCGCCTGGCCGACGCTCGGCGCCAGCACCGGGACCAGCATGAAGACCATGAACACCAGGCTCATCACGCGCGCCATCGCTTCGGCTTCGAACAGGTCGCGGACCATCGCTACCACCAGCACCCGGGTGACCGCGGCCGAAGCGCCCATCGCGACCCGCCCGGCGATCAGCAGCGCGAAGCTGCCGGCGATCCCGCACAGCAAGGCGAACACCGCATAGAGCGCGATCCCGGCTGCAAGCACCGGCCGGCGGCCGAACCGGTCGGCCAGGGGGCCCCACAGCAATTGGGTCGAACCGAAGCCCATCATGTAGCCGACCACGACTAGCTGGCGGTGATTGTCCTGGCTCACCCCGAGCGACTGGCCGATCGCCGGCAGGGCCGGGATCATGGCGTCGATCGCGAACGCGTTAAGCGCCATCAGCCCGGCCAGCATGACCGTCATCTCGCGGGTACCGGGGCGCCTGGCGCCGTCGCTGGCCATGGATTCGAACATTGGACGCGCCTGCTGGCCGATCCGCGGGAGCCGTGCAACACTGGTCGCGCAAGGGGGACTGCAAATGATCCACTCGTCGATTCCGCGCCGGCGTTTTCTCCAGACCGGAGCCGCGCTCGCGGCGATGACCGTTCCGATTGGACGAGTGTTCGCCCAGGCGGCGGCCGAGACTCCTTCGATCCCGCTTCCGCCGCCGATCGGCGCCCCCGAGCGGCTCCAGCGCCTGGCCCAGGCCAAGGTCCTGATGAAGCGGCACGGCATCGGCTCGATTATCGTCGAATCGGGCCCGAGCCTCGATTATTTCACCGGCATCCAGTGGTGGCGCAGCGAGCGGCTGACCGCGGTCGTGATCCCGGCCGAGGGCGATCCGATCATCGTCACGCCGTTCTTCGAGCGGCCGTCGATCGCCGAGATGCTTCAGGTGCCGGCCGAGATTCGTACCTGGAACGAGGACGAGGACCCATTGAAGCTGGTCGCCGATTTCCTGCGCGAGTGCAAAGTGGCGGCGGCGCCGGTCGGCTTCGAGGAGACCGACCGCTTCTGGATCCTCGACCGCTTGAAGCATCAGCTTCCCACCGTTCAGATCGTCAGTGCCAACCCGGTCGTGCGCGCCTTGCGGATGATCAAGTCGCCGGCCGAGCTGGCGCTGCTGCAGGCCGCCAACGACATCATGCTTGCCTCGCTGCGCTACGCCGGCGAGCGGACCAAGGTCGGCATGACCGCGGCCGACATCGACGCGATGAT
>JBDSGH010000238.1:0-3098 GCA_039919095.1 Sphingomicrobium sp.
GCGACCGCGCTCCGCACCCGCTGCCACGCGTCGAGCCCGGCAAAATGCTCGTCGAGCCCGCGCAGCGCCGCCGCCGGTCGCGGGCCGCGCAGCTTGAGGTCGAGCGCGCGCACCGCTTCGAGCCAGATCAGCCGCTGGTCGCCCTCGCCGCCGACCAGCGGGTGCTTGAGCAAGGCCAGCAGCGGCACCGGCGCCAGTTCCTCGGCCGCGGCGGCGGCGATCCCGAGCAGCAGCGTGCCGGCCGGGGTCTGCGTCAGCGGCTGGCCGGCGCTGTCGTCGGCCGCGATCCCCCACCGCGCAAGCAGTGCCGAAACCCGCGCTGCAAGCATCCGGTCCGGCGTAACCAGCGCCGCCGTCAGTCCCGGCGCTTCGACCGCCTCGCGTAGCGCCAGCGCGATTGCCTGGGCCTCGGCCGCGATATCGGGCAATTCGGCGGCGCGGACCCCGGTCAGCCGCCGCTCGGCCGGCTTGAGCCCGTTCCATTTGTCGCTAAAGTCGGCGGCGGTCATGGCATTGGCCACCGCCCGTCCGCGCAGCGCCTGCCCGGCCGATCGCCCGGCCGAGCGCCACAGCTGCACTTCACCGCGGGCCACGCCCATCCGCTCGAGCAGGAGTTTCAGGTGGAACTGGGGATGGCTCTCCTCGCTCCTGCCCGGCGGGTCCGAACCGTCGCTGCCGCCACCGAGCGCATCCCACTCTTCGTCGGGCATGACCGACGCGAGGCTCAAGCCGGGCAGCACCACCATGCCGTCGGGCAGCTCGGCTACCCGCCGCAGCAGCGCTGCAACAGCCGGCGCCGCGGTGGTGATCCCGGCGGCGATGGTGAAGCCGTCGGGCGGCGTTGTGCCCCAGCGTTGGGCCAGCGCCCGAAGCAAGCGGTTGCGGCGATCGGCGAGGTCGATCCGCTCGCGTGAGGCAAGCAGCGCGGGCCATTGGGCGAGCATCGCCTGCAGCCGGTCGATCGACAATTGCCAGTGATGGGCGAGGTCCGGGGCGTCGGCCGCGGCGCTTTCCAGCCTATCCGGCGCGATATCCTCGACCAGCAGCGCATCGAGCGTCCGCGCGAGGTCGGCGGCCAGCCGCATCGCCTCGGCCGTGCCGGTGCCATCGGCCGCGACCAGCTGGGTCAGCGCCAGCAGCCGAGCCAGCGGGTCGACCGCCGCCGGGATCGGCTCGGCCGTATCGAGGGTGTCGAGCGCGCCGCCGATCCGGTCGTCGAGCTCGGGGTCGCCGATCGGAATCAGCCGCGGCAGCACCAGCCCGGTGCCGCTGGCCCGGACGAAGGCCTCGGTGACGGTTCGCACGGCGCGGTTGTTGGGCAGCAGGATGCGGCCGCGGGCGAGGTCGAGCGGGCCGCTGCCGAAGCGCGACCGCAGCCCGGCCACGAGCGAATCCGCGAATGATCGGTGGGCCGGGATAGTGAAGACCGCCGGTGCCCGCGGGCGCACGGCGATCGGATCAGACATTGGCCAGGACCTGCTCGGTCGCGCGGATCGATTCGGGGTTGCCGACGTCGAACCACAGCCCCTGATGGACCGCGCCGTAGCAGCGGCCCGCGGCAATCGCCTTGTCCCACAGCAGATTGGTCGAAAACGCGCCTTCGGGCGCATCCTTGAGCAGAGCCTTGGCGATGATCTGGACCCCGGTGTAGACGAACGGCGCGACCCGCGAGCGCCCGCGGCGGCGCAATTGGCCGACCCGGTCCATGTGGAAATCGCCCTGGCCCTTGTGGTTCATCGCCCGCGCCTGGGGCACCAGCAGTAGCAGCGCGTCCATCTTGGCCCCATCCCAGTGCGAGGCGAGCAGCTTGAGGGTGTCGGCCGGGCCATCGACCCACAGATTGTCGCTGTTGATCGCGAGGAACGGATCGCTGTCGATCATGTCCTGCGCCCGAACGAGCCCGCCGCCGGTCTCGAGCAGCAGGTCGCGCTCGTCGGATATGGTCACGTCGAGACCGTCGGCTGTGCGGGCCAGATGCGCCTCGAGCGCGTCGGCGAGGTAATGGACGTTGACCACGACCTTCTTCACCCCGGCGGCGCGGACCCGGTCGAGCACATGGTTGAGCAAAGGCTTGCCGGCGACTTCGATCAGCGGCTTGGGCTTGGTCGCGGTCAGCGGCCGCATCCGCTTGCCCAGGCCGGCGGCCATGATCATCGCCGTGGCGGGCACTTCGGCGGTGACTTCCTCGCGCAGCCGCAGGGCACGGCGGGCGCCGGTCACGCCGCTTCCGCCCACGGCGCCGCACGCTGCTCGAGCGCGATATTGTCGTCGAACCAGCAGCGTACCGGCGCCAGTTGCGGCGATTCCAAGTCACGCTCGAGCAGGCCCCACATGCGCGGCTGGAAGGCGGTATAATGCGGCTTGTTGTCGCGCTTCCACAACCGCGTGAAAACCCCAAGGATGCGCGTGTTGCGCTGCGCCGCGAGCGCCCAATAGGCGTTCTCAAAAGCGGCCCCCTGGCCGGTCGCTTGGGTATAACGATCGATCATTGCGCGCTCGATTGCGGGTGGCACGTCGCGCCGGGCATCTTCCAGCACCGACGCCAGGTCGTAGGCCGGATGGCCCGCCCGAGCGTCCTGGAAATCGAGCAGTCCGAGATGGGCGACGCCGTCGCGCCCACCGATCAGCATGACGTTCTCGGCATGATAATCGCGCAAGATGGTGACCGGCCCGAGGCCGTCGGAAGCGACCGACTGAAGCACCTGGGTCCAGGCCGCGCGATAGCCGGCGACATCGACCTCGAGGCCGAGCGCCGCGCAATACCAGTCGGGGAACAACATCAGTTCCTCAAGCCAGGTGTCGAGCCCGTGCGGCGCCAGGCCGGGCATCGGCGGATGGCGGTGGAGATGGACCAGAAGGTCGGTCGCAAGCTGGTACAGGTCGCGTTCCCGCCCGGGATCGTCGTCGAGCGTCTCGCGCAGCCGAGCATCGCCGAAATCGGCCAGCAGCAGCATGCCCTTGTCGAGATCGCGGTGAAGGATTTCGGGCGCGCTCAAGCCGACCGAAGCCAGCCATTCGGCGACTGCGACGAACGGCCGCGGGTCTTCGTGCGGCGGCGGGGCGTCCATCAGCACCGCCGAACGGCCGTCGCCGATCAC
>JBDSGH010000239.1:0-3722 GCA_039919095.1 Sphingomicrobium sp.
GGTCCATGGCCGGTGGTTAGGCGCTCGCCGCGAGCAGTTCCAGCGCCGCCTGGCCGGGAATCTCGGCAAAGCGCGGCCAGTCCGGCGGCGGTTGGTGCGTGAACCAGGTATATTGGCGCTTGGCGTAATTGCGGGTCGCCTGCTGGCCGCGCGCGATCGCCTGCTCGCGAGTAATTTCACCCGCCAGCAAAGCAGCGATCTCGCGCACCCCGATCGCGCGCATGACCGGCAGCGCTGGGTCGAGCCCGCGGGAGAGCAGCGTCTCGATCTCGTCGATCGCGCCATGTTCGATCATTGCGCTGAAGCGCCGGTCGCAGCGCTCATAGAGCCAGGCGCGTGGCGGCAGCAGGATCAGCGGCTTGAGCGCGATCGCCTCGCAAATGCCGCCCTGGCGCTCACCTTGCCATTGCCCGAGCGTCTTGCCGGTCGACACCACGACTTCGAGCGCGCGCGCGGTGCGCAGCGCATCGGCCGGGTTGAGCCGGGCCGCGGCTGCGGGGTCGAGCTCGATCAGGCGTGCGCGATTGGCTTCGACGCTTGCTCCGCGAACCGCCTCCCGAACCGCCGGGTCGATCGCCGGAATTGGCGCTATGCCATTGAGAAGAGTACGTAAATACAGGCCGGTGCCGCCGACCAGGATCGTCATCTTGCCATAGCCGTGGACCTCTTCGATCGCCCCCCGAGCAAGCTCCGCCCAGTCCGCCGCCGAGCAGGCGGTAGCGCCATCGATCAGGCCGTAGAGCCGGTGCTCGGCGCGGCCCATGTCCTCGGCGCTCGGCGCCGCGCTGACGATGCTGAGGTCGCGGTAGAGCTGGGCGCTGTCGGCGTTGATAATCACTCCGCCGCTGCGCTCGGCCAGCTCGAGCGCGAGCGCCGACTTGCCGCTCGCGGTCGGACCGGCAATGAGGGCGACTGGAGGACGCGACTTGGACGGTGGCATTGCGACGTTGATAGCAGCCGGGCGGCTCGATGACAGGCTGGTCGAGCGCGCTCTCGGGCTGCTGCGCGAGATCGACCCGGCGGCGCAGTTTGGCGGCTGGATCGACGACGGCGACGCCGCCGACCTCAGTTTCTCGGCCGAGCATCAGGCGGTGCGCTGGGTGCTCGGCGGACTGCCGCAAGTCGACGTCATCGTCCAGCCCGCCGCGCCGCGCCGCAAGCTGCTGCTGGTGGCCGACATGGACTCGACCATCATCGAGCAGGAATGCATCGACGAGCTGGCCGATTATGCCGGCCTCAAGGACGAGATCGCGGCGATCACCGAGCGGGCGATGCAGGGCCAGCTCGACTTCGCAGCGGCGTTGCGCGAGCGGGTCGCATTGCTCGCCGGGCTGCCTGAGGAAACCATCGCCCGCTGCCTCGCCGAGCGCGTCCGCTACAGCCCCGGCGCGGTCACGCTGGTGCGCACGATGCGCGCTGGCGGCGCAACCTGCTTGTTAGTTTCGGGCGGTTTCCTGGCGTTTGCCGAGCCGGTCGCGCGCGCTGTCGGCTTCGACCGGGTCCGCGCCAACCACCTCGGGATCGAGCATGGCCAGCTGACCGGCGAGGTTGGCAGCCCAATCGTCGACGCGGCGGCCAAACGCACCGCGCTGATCGAGACCCGCAATGAGCTCGGGCTGGTGGCGTCCGACGTGCTCGCGGTTGGTGACGGCGCCAACGACTTGCCGATGATCGAGGAAGCCGGGCTCGGCATTGCCTATCGCGCCAAGCCGGTGCTGGCCGAAGCTGCCGACGCCTGCCTCGACCACCACGGCCTCGATGCCTTGCTGTGGGCGCAGGGCATTGCCCGGCGCGACTGGGTGGTCGGCTAAGCCTCTATTTGGCCGCGACCGGAAAGCAGGGTTGGCCCAGCCTCGACAGCGCGGCGCAGGCGGCATTGGCGGCGGCGCGGCTTTCGAACGGACCGGCCTGCAGCCGGGTGACCGGTCCAGCGTCGATATAGTAAGGCTGGCGTCCGGCGAGCGACGGTATGCCCGACAATCTGGCGAACAGGCTCTCGGCCGATGCGCGCTTGGAAAAAGCACCGAGCTGGATCCGCCACTCGCCAGCCGACCTGCTGACGATTTGAGCAGCCGGTGATGCTGGCTTGGCCAGGGCGATCTCGAGCGCCGGGGCAGGGGCCGGCTTGCCCGGTTTGGGAAGCGCAACCCTCGATGGCTTGGCGAGAGCGAATTTGGCTGCCGACTTGCTTTGGGGCTTGGCGGCGACCGGCTGCTCGACCGGGTTGGCGATGACCTTGATGATGGTCGGCTTGGGCTGGGCCAGTGCAAGACCTTGCTGGCGCTCCTCGCGCGGCAGAACCTGATCCATTTCGGATAAGGTTCGCTGGGCCGGCTCGAGCCCCTGCGCCGCGGCGCGGCTGACATAGGCGTAGCCGAGCACCGGATCGCGCACGACCGCGTCGCCATTGTACAATGCGGTTCCGTAGATCAGCAGCGCGCGCGGCTCGCCTTGCGCCGCCGCCATCTTGAGCCAGCGCAGCGCAGCGACCCGGTTGCCCATGTCGTAAAGCATCAGTCCGAGCGTCGTCTGGGCATCCACATGGCCCTTGCGCGCGGCGCGCTCGAACCAGGTCTGCGCCTCGGCGAAATTGGTCTTGACCCCGCGCCCAAGCCGGTAGGCTTCTCCGAGATTGAACGCCGCGTCGGCGTCGCCGGCTTCGGCCAGCGGGCGCCAAACGACCAATGATGCGGCATAGTCGTCGCGCGGCGCGGCCTCAGCGGCGGATGTCACCGACTGCGCCTGGCCGAGGGTTGGAACCGCGCCCGGGACCGCGCCGGAGACTGCCAAGGCAAATGCAACTAGCCCGAAGTTCGACATGGTTTTCCTCATTGCTCATTACTTACTGCTGCTTTCCTACCCACAAAAGGTCGTCCAACTGTTAACCAGATTTTAGAGCCTTCGGTGTCACTCCCGCCATTCAACGCAGGTTACTGGGCGGGGGAAACGAATGCGCGTTCTGGCAATGGCATCGCAGAAGGGCGGGTCGGGTAAGACGACCCTGTCCGGACATCTCGCGGTGCAGGCGCAGCTGGCCGGTGCCGGCCCGGTCGTCCTTATCGACATCGATCCGCAGGGCAGCCTCGCCGACTGGTGGAACGAACGCCAGGCCGACATGCCGGCCTTCGCCCAAACCACCGTCGCGCGCCTTGCGTCAGACCTCGAAGTGCTCCGCCAGCAGGGTTTCCGCCTGGCCGTCATCGACACGCCGCCGGCGATCACTATGGCGATCCAGAGCGTTATTGCCGTCGGCGAGCTGATCGTCATTCCGACCCGGCCGAGCCCGCACGATCTGCGCGCCGTCGGCGCCACCGTCGATTTGTGCGATCGCGCCGGCAAGCCGTTGCTGTTCGTCGTCAACGGCGCCACGCCCAAGGCCAAGATCACCTATGAAGCTGCGGTCGCGCTGTCGCAGCACGGTACCGTTGCCCCGGTCACGATCCACCATCGGACCGATTTCGCAGCCTCGATGATTGACGGCCGCACAGTTATGGAAGTCGACCCCAACGGCCGTTCGGCACGCGAAGTGGTCGAGCTGTGGGACTATATTTCCGACCGCCTCGAAAAGAATTTCCGCCGGACCGTGTTCGCGGCTCCTGGCGCAACGGCTCAAAACGCACCTCGCCCGGTCGGCGGCTTCGGCCGCCGCGTGGCCGGCCAGTAAGGGAAGCGCGACGTGAAAAGCGGACCCAATGTGAAAAGCGAAGCCAAGGTTTTCGCAT
>JBDSGH010000240.1:0-4677 GCA_039919095.1 Sphingomicrobium sp.
TCGGCATAGCGCTCGTCCATCCGTCGCAGCGCGCCGATCCAGCGCGCCGCTTCGCGATCGTAACCGGCCGCCAGCATCGATCCGATCAGCGCCGGAGCATCGGCCTCCAGAGCGGAATCGGGCGCGATCCGCGTCGCTGCTCGAGCGGCCAGCGCCCGGGATGCCTCGCGCTGCGTGTCATCTTTGCCGATTGCCCAGATTTTCCGGATGGCGGCCATGCGCGCGTCGCGGTCCTTCCCGACGAACGCCAGGCGCATCTGCCAGGCGTCGGTCTCCGACAGCTGGTCGGGGTCGGTCGCATCGAAGATCATGGCATAGAGGTCGATCAGCGACTGGGACGAAAGCACGCCCAGCCCGGTCGCAATCCGCGCCGAGTCCAGGCGCTGCTGCGGCGACAGCATCGGCGACCGCGCCTGCCAGGCGCGCAATTGGGTCGGCGCCGATCTTACCAGCCGGTCGGGCAAGGCGATCCCGGTCGCCATTGCCAGGCCGAACCGCCACGCGGTCAGCCGATCGACCGGATCCCACTCGAGCGTCACCGCGCGGCCGGTGTCGGAACCGGCGCCGACCACTTTCTGGGCCAGCGCCAGGTCGATGCCGCCGACGCGCCCGCGGCGGCGCGCGCTGTCGATTTGCGCGCCGGCGCTCTCCGGTTCACCCGCCAGCGACGCACAGATCGCATCAACCAGCGGGTAAATCCGCGGCTCGACCTTGCGAATGCCGTCCTGCAGCGGGCACAGCGCCGACGGATCGGCGTTGGCCAGCGCGCTCTGCACCGCGACCTGGAACATCTTCGGCGTGAAGCGGTCGACATCGACCCCGGACACCAGCATCCGCGCGGCATCGGCCTCGCCCATGCGCAGCAGCAGCCAGGCCCGCTCGGCGGACCAGTCGACCGGATTGACGTTGCGCGGCGCCCGAGCTTTCGCAAGCAGCCCGTTGCGCAGCGCGATATGCGCCCAGCGTGACGCGAGCGGCGGGTCGGTGCGCCGCATCAGGCTCGACAGGAACACCCCGCTGGCGGCGCGCCACGGGTCGGGCCCAAGCCCGAGCGCGACCGGGTCGAGGCGGCCAACGACCCACGGATCACGCCGGGCTCGGTCCGGGATCTCGACCGGCGGCGGTGGCGGCGCCAGGTCGGCGGCGACGATCTCGGCCACGCCGGTTTCGCTTTCGCCAAAGCTGCTGCTCGCCGGGGCCGGCAGCCGCGGTCGCGCAGTGGGCGTTGCCGCGCTCGGCGTGGGCGCGGGGGTCGGAACCGCGGGCGGCGGAGTGGTCGCCACCGGTTGCGCGCGATCCTGCGCCAGCGCGGGCAACGCCAGCGCCGCGGCGGTCGAAACAATCAGTAACCGGCTCGCGCGCATCAGTGACCTTGGCTCACATCCGTTTCGATGGTGTGGGTCGGGACTTCCTTCGCGCGGGTCGAAAGGAAGAACAGGCCGGCGATCACCAGCGCCAGGACAATGATGAGGAGCATGAGTCGCGACATCGGATTCCGCTTTGTGGTCGTTGTGTGGGGGCTTTTGCCGACCTTGCCCACCGCTGTATAGCCCACCTCGTGCATCAATTGGTTCAGCGTCTCGATCGTTCAATCGTCCTCGTCGGCCTGATGGGGGTCGGCAAATCGACCGTCGGCCGGCGGCTAGCGCGCCGGCTCGGCCTGCCGTTCGTCGACAGCGACAGCGCGATCGAGGACGCCGCCGGTTTCTCCGCGGCCGAGGTCTATGAGCGGTTTGGGGAAGATGACTTTCGCGATGGCGAGCGGCGGCTGGTGGCGCGGCTGATCGATGGGGAGGTCCGGGTGATCGCTACGGGCGGCGGCGTGTTCGTCGATCCAAGGACCCGCGACCTGTTGAACCTGCGCACGATCACGGTATGGCTGGATGCACCGACCGAAGTGCTCGCCGACCGCACGTCGCGGCGCGACACACGGCCGCTGCTGCGCAATGGCGATCCGAGCGGAACCCTCGCCCGCCTCGCCGAGGAACGCCGGCCGTCCTACGCGGCGGCGCACATCCATGTGAAAAGCGGCGACGGCGCGCATCGCGATGTGGTCGAGTCGATCCTGAAAGCGCTCGGGGAGCATCTCGCCCGGCCCAAGGCCTAGCTCAGCATCTGCTCGGGCGGATCGGTCGCCGGCCCCTTGGCCTGCTCATCCGGCAGCGAACTGTCGGCGCTGAACATGTGGTCCTGCGCGGCGCGCAGGTCGCCGGTCGCACTTTGCACCCGCAGCCGCTCGGTGTCGCGCTGCCGATACGCCGCCTCGACCCGGTCGGCCTCGCGCCGGGCAATGCCAAGCTTGAGCAGCGCCGTGCGGCCCATGATGACCGCGCTTTCGAACAGCTCGCGCTGGATCAGCGCGACATCCATCCCGGTGTAATCCATGACCTGGCGGCGGTCGTAGACGCGGACGAACACTTGGGCCTTCGGGAACGCATCCAGCACCGCCTGCAGCTTGTCGCGATTAAGATCCTGGCCGTCCTGGCAGAACAGGATCGCCTCGGCCGTTTCGGCCCCCGCGGTGCGCAACAGGTCGATCCGGGTGCCGTCGCCATAATAGACCTTGGTGCCAAATTCCTGGCTGAGCTCGATCTGCGACGGCTTGATGTCGATCAGCGTGACCGGAATTCGCTTGGCCATCAGCATCTGCCCGACGGTCTGGCCGAACCGGCCGTAGCCGACCACGATGGCATTGGTCTCGGGCGAGAATTCGGGCCCTTCGAGGTCGACGTCGGGATCGGGAATGCGCGACTGGACCCATTCGGTGAAGCGCATCAGGAACGGCGTCGAGACCATCGACACGGTGACAATCGCGGCGAACAGCGATGCGGTCTCGGGCAGGATCAGCTTGGCCGTCGCCGCCTGGCCGAACAGGACGAAGCTGAATTCGCCCGCCTGGCTCAACAGCAGTCCGAGCCAGATCGCTCGCCCCGAGCGTACTCCGAACAATCGCGCAATGCCGCCGATCAGCACCGCTTTAACCACCACGATGGTCACCGCCGCGCCGGCGACGAACAAGGGCTGGCTTGCGATCGCGTGGAAATCGAGCAGCATCCCGACCGACAGGAAGAACATCCCGAGCAGGATCGAGCGGAACGGCTCGACGTCGCTTTCGAGCTCGTGCCGATAGGGCGATTCGGCCAGCACCACGCCGGCGATGAACGCACCCAGCGCGACCGACAGATGGAGTGCCTCCATCAGCGATGCGCTGGCGATGATCGCGAACAGACCGGCAACCACGAACAGCTCGCGCTCGCCCAGCCGGCCGACCAGCCGGAACAGCGGATTCAGGATGAACCGCCCGGCCAGCACCAGCCCGACGATCGCCCCGACCGTGAACAGCGCGAGCATCCCGCCCGACGGCTGGTCGGGATCGAGCGGCGCGCGCGACATCGCGGCGATGATGGTGATCATCGGCACGATCGACAGGTCCTGGAACAGCAGCACCGAAAACGCCCGCTCGCCGCGCGTGGTGTTGAGCTGGCCCGACGAACGCAGCATCGGCAGCACTTGCGCCGTTGACGACAGTCCAAGCGGCAGCCCGAGCGCCAGGCTGGCCGCGAGACTGAGCCCAAGCCCAAGGTAGATCAGTCCGCTCAAGGCGAGGCCGCACAGCACCACTTGCACCAAGCCGAGCCCGAAGATGTCCTTGCGCAAGCGCCACAGCCGGCTCGGATTGAGCTCGAGCCCGACCAGGAACAACAGAAAGGCGATGCCGATTTCGGACACCCGCATGACTGCGTTGGGGTCGGCGATCAGCCCCAGCGCGTAGGGACCGATGACCGCCCCGCCGACGATATAACCGAGCGTCGCGCCGAGCCCGAGCTTGCGGAACAAGGTGACGAAGACCAGCGCCGCGCCGAGCATGAAGGCAATGCTGACCAGGGTCGCTCCGCCGACCGCTGTCGGGACCGCGTTCACGCCGCCGCCTCGATCGCCGCGAGCAGCGCCCGCAGCGGCAGCAGGATCGCGCCGTGCCGCGCGGTCCGCGCCCGCGCCGGCTCTAGCGCCGCGAACCCCCATGCAACGGCCTCGTCACTGCTTCCGTCGAGCCAGGCCGACAGAGCCGCAAGCACTGCAGCCACCTCCTGACGATTTCGGCCCGCCGCGTGGTTCGCCACCAGCGCCGCCGCCGCCTGGCCGAACGCGCAGGCGCGAACCTCCTGGCTGATCTCGATGACCCGGCCGTGGTCGAGCGTGACTGCGGTTTGAACCGTGCTGCCGCAGGTCGGCGAGCGCAGCTGGGCGCTGCCATCGACCCGGTCGAGCTCGCGCGGGCCGGGCAGCGATCCCGCCAGCCGCAGGACCTCGATGGTGTAGAGCGGCGCCTTCACGGCCGACGCCATGTCGTGCCCCCCGGCCCGTCTTCCAGCACGATGCCCTCGGCCGCCAGTTCGTCGCGGATGCGGTCGGCGGCGTCAAAGTCGCGCCGCGCCTTGGCGGCTGCCCGCTCGGCAATCCTCGCCTCGACCTCGGCCCCGCCGGAATCCCCGCGAAACCATGAGTCACCATCGCCGCCGAGCAGCCCAAGCAACGCCGCGCTCGCCTTGATCGTCGCCGGATCGTCGAGCGCCATCAGCCGGGTCAGCGCCAGCGGCGTGTTCAAATCGTCGCCCAGCGCATCGACCACCCCGGCATCCGCTTCGCCCGGCGGCGCGTCACCGGCCGCCCGGTACA